>JBJDWY010000097.1:0-9755 GCA_051866255.1 Anaerovibrio sp.
ATAAACACTGGAATAGCGGATGAAAAACACCCACCATTACCCCTGAAGAGCCAAATATACACTTGTCCCTGCTACCTGCAAATCAATCAGCAGCTGCCAATCAAAACCTTTTTCCCCTCAAAGGCAAAGCCATACTTCCTGATACGCTCTGCAGCAATCCCCTTCGCTTCCAAAGAGGCGGCATATTGCTTTTCCTCTATCTGCTGCAGGGCAGACTGGACTGTTTCCTCCAGGGATTTTTCCCTGCGCACATTAAACGCTTTAAACTCAATAATAACAGCATTATCTGAGGCATTTTTCGGTTCCAGCATGACATCATACCTTCCATAGCCGCTTTCACGGTTGGAGCTAATCACATATCTGTCCTTTAAGTCCACCATCAGCCCCAGCACAAACCCATGATAAAACCTCTCCGGCTCCTGACGCCTGTCTTTTCCGCCTGTATCAAAGCTACTGAAGACATGCAGAGCAACACCATTAATATAATCTTCCATAGCATCAACATCATCCGCCAGCATCGCCTTGATAAAACCATTATAGTCACCTTCGCTATGCCTGAACCACCTGCTCACCATTCTTTCAAACATAATTTTAGTTTCTTTGTTGGTAATCCGCAGCTGGCAAATAAAATGCCCTTCCTCAAGCATTTCAGCCGTGTCCCTAGTAAGATAACCACTGGCCAGCAGCAGTGACCAGACAGCAATGATGCTTCCATTTAAATCCCCAAAGACAATCTGGTCCTCCACCTCTGCCTCAAGGCTGCCTCCCTGCAACAGAACCTCAAACTGCGTCTTCAATTCCACCGAGCCGGACTGCAAAAGCTGGCTGACCAAGCCATTGCCGCTGCTGTTTGCCCAATAGCATTCCAGCCTGCCCTTCCTGTCCAGATAATTGATGATGGACCAGGGATTGTATATGTCGTGGTGCGTTCCGATGGTAAAGCCGTCATACCACTCCTTCACAGCCTCCTTCTCCTTGTCCGCCAGCCCGTACTCATCCATAGCAGCAAACACTTCCTGCTCCGTAAAGCCAAAAGCATCAGCATAATCCTCGGACTGCACGGTGACAATTACCAAATGATTGAGATCCGAAAAAATTGATTCCTTTGCCACCCTGGTAATGCCCGTCATCAGGGCACGTTCCAGATTGCGATTTGTCTTGAAGGTAGCATTGAAAAAATTCCGCATAAAGCCTGACAGCTCAGACCAATATCCCCCGGCAAAAGCCTCATGCATAGGCGTATCATACTCATCCAGCAGAATAATCGCCTTTTTGCCATAGTGCTGCCACAAGCATGTGCACAGCAGGTTAAGCACCCCTGAGGCGGTAACATTATCCATGCCCTCATGGATGCGGTGCAATGCCTGGCGATTGTACTCCGAAACCTTGTCGCTGGAGAGCAAAAATTCAAAATTAGCCACTGCCTCAGAGAATATCCGCTTAATCCATTGCATAGTTTCCCCATAATTATCAGTTTTGACCACAGCAAAGCTGATAAAAATCACCGGGTATGTGCCCTGCAGCCTGCGCATCTCCTCATCCTGCCAGACCTCAAGGCCCCCAAATATTTCCTCGCCCCTGCCCTGATATTCCAGAGAAAAAAATGCCTCCATCATGCGCATATTCAAGGTCTTGCCAAAACGCCGTGGCCGCATGATAGCCGTGGTATTATCCGCACCTTTCCACCAATCGGCAATAAACCTTGTCTTGTCAATATAAAAATAATTATTTTCCCGCATCTTGACGAAATCCTGCTCGCCAACAGCTATTGCTCTGGTCATGCTGCACCGCCTTTCCTGCAACTCTTTCTACATGTCTACATATATCTGCAAGTCACCAACACTTTTATTCTACTATTGATTATACTACAAAATACCCTGCATAGCTAATATCCTGAAATCAAGTTACCAACATCCCAGCTCTTTTTCCGACAATATAAAACTGCCCCCCGGCAAAGCCGGGGAGCAGCCTTCATTCATATCAAGTCAAATGACCATAACTCAGCCAAGGGCTAAATTATTTTGCCATTGCCTCCTGTACAGCAACTGCCACAGCAACGGACATACCAACCATAGGGTTGTTGCCGGCACCGATGAGGCCCATCATGTCTACATGGGCAGGTACGGAAGAGGAACCAGCGAACTGAGCATCACCATGCATACGGCCGAGAGTATCGGTCATACCATAGGAAGCAGGGCCGGCAGCCATGTTATCCGGATGCAGGGTACGGCCAGTGCCGCCACCGGAAGCTACGGAGAAGTACTTCTTGCCCTGCTCGATGCGCTCCTTCTTGTAGGTACCAGCTACTGGATGCTGGAAACGGGTAGGGTTGGTGGAGTTACCGGTAATGGAAATACCAACATCCTCCTTGTGCATGATAGCAACACCCTCTGGAACGGAGTCTGCACCATAGCAGTTTACCTTGGCACGAGGGCCATCGGAGTAAGCTACGCGCTTAACTTCCTCAACCTCGCCAGTCTTGTAGTTGTACTGGGTCTGAACATAGGTAAAGCCGTTGATACGGGAGATAATCTGAGCAGCGTCCTTGCCGAGACCGTTCAGGATTACGCGGAGAGGCTCCTTGCGAACCTTGTTTGCAGTCTGAGCGATACCGATAGCACCCTCAGCAGCAGCAAAGGACTCGTGACCGGCCAGGAATGCGAAGCAGGTATTCTCCTCGGAGAGCAGCATAGCAGCCAGGTTGCCGTGGCCGAGACCTACCTTGCGGTGGTCAGCAACGGAACCAGGCACGCAGAAAGCCTGCAGGCCTTCGCCGATAGCCTTGGCAGCATCTACAGCAGTGGTGCAGCCCTTCTTGATAGCGATAGCTGCGCCCAGGGTGTAGGCCCACTTTGCGTTCTCGAAGCAGATTGGCTGCAGGTCGGTTACGATAGCAGCAGGATCAAAGCCCTTCTCCTTGCAGATGTCAGCAGCTGCCTCAATAGATGGAATGTCGTATTTCTTACAAACTTCGTTGATACCGTCAATACGGCGCTCATAGCCTTCAAATAATGCCATTTTCTATTTCAGTCCTTCCTATTATCTCAAATTATTCCTTACGAGGGTCGATGTAGCGGGCAGCCTCAGCGAAACGGCCCTTGGTGGAGGTGTTGGCCTTGATTGCCTCGTTGGCATCAGTGCCAGCCTTGATTGCCTCCATAGCCTTGCCCAGCTGAACAACTTCGTAACCGATTACGCGGTCTTCGCTGTCAATAGCCATCCTAGTAACATAACCCTCTGCCAATTCGAGGTAACGAGGACCCTTGAGCTTGGTGGAATACAGAGTACCAACCTGGCTGCGGAGTCCCTTGCCCAGGTCATCCAGACCTGCGCCTACAGGCAGGCCGTCATCAGAGAATGCAGTCTGGGTACGGCCATATACAATCTGCAGGAACAGCTCACGCATAGCAGTGTTGATGGCATCGCAAACCAGGTCAGTGTTCAGGGCCTCAAGGATGGTCTTGCCTGGCAGAATCTCAGCAGCCATAGCAGCGGAGTGAGTCATGCCGGAGCAGCCGATGGTCTCAACCAGGGCTTCCTCGATGATGCCTTCCTTAACGTTCAGGGTGAGCTTGCAGCCGCCCTGCTGAGGAGCACACCAGCCGATACCATGAGTCAGGCCGCTGATGTCCTTGATCTCCTTGGACTGTACCCACTTGCCCTCCTCAGGGATTGGGGCAGGACCATGGTTTACTTCTTTTGCAATGCAAGTCATGTCTTCAACATGCTTATCATAATAAATCATTTCGTATTCCTCTCTTCACTAATTTTATAATACACAAGCCCTCATGACAGGCGGAAAAAGCCGCCCGTCACATCAGGCCACCACCCTGCACAAAGGCGCGCAGGGATAATCACTTAACCTTCACCAGGCTCTTGCCGGTCATCTCGGCAGGAATCTCCATGCCGGCCAGAGTCAGCAGAGTCGGTGCAATATCGCACAATGCACCATCGGAAGCAATCCAGCCTACACGGTCGGATACCACGATGAATGGAACAGGATTGGTAGTGTGAGCCGTAAACGGTGCACCAGTCTCAGGATCCACCATCTGGTCAGCGTTGCCGTGGTCAGCAGTGATGCACACATCGCCGCCCATCTCGCGGATAGCCTCCACGAATCTGCCTACGCAGGTATCCACAGTCTCAACAGCCTTGACAGCTGCCTCAATAACGCCGGTATGGCCAACCATATCGCCATTTGCATAGTTCAGGATGATGAAATCATACTTGCCGGACTTAATAGCCTCAACTACCTTGTCAGTTACCTCGATGGCACTCATCTCAGGCTGCAAATCGTAGGTAGCAACCTTCGGGGACGGAACCAGGATGCGATCCTCGCCCTCATAAGGCTCCTCCACGCCGCCGTTGAAGAAGAAGGTAACATGAGCATACTTCTCAGTCTCTGCGATGCGCAGCTGAGTCATGCCGTTCTTGGCAATAACCTGGCCGAGGGTATTCTCGATGGTCTCAGGCGGATAAGCAACCTCTACGTTCAGGCCTTCCTCATACTGGGTCATGGTAGCAAAGGCAATCTTTGCCTCCTTGCGAGGGAAGCCCTCAAACTCAGCATCAGTAAAGGCATGGGTCAGCTCACGGGCACGGTCAGGACGGAAGTTGAAGAAAATCACGCCGTCACCGTCATTGATGCCCTTGTAATCGCCTACAACCACAGGCACTACGAACTCATCAGTTACCTCATTGGCATAGGAAGCCTTGACAGCCTCCACAGCATCCTCTGCTGCCACGCCCTCGCCCTTGGCAATAGCGTCATAAGCCTTCTGGACACGCTCCCAGCGCTTGTCGCGATCCATTGCATAGTAGCGTCCGGACAGGGAAGCGATCACGCCGCAGCCAATCTCGTCAATCTTGGCCTGCAAATCAGCCACATACTCTGCTGCAGAGGAAGGGTCCACGTCACGGCCATCCAAAAAGGCATGAACATAAACCTTCTCAATGCCCTGCTGCTTGGCAAACTGCAGCAGGCCGTAGAGATGCTCGCTATGGCTGTGCACGCCGCCAGGGGAAACCAATCCCATGAGGTGCAGGGCACCGCCATTTGCCTTGGCAGACTCAGCCACGCTCAAAAGAGCCTTGTTCTCGAAGAAATCCCCGTCCTTGATGGCCTTGGTAATACGGGTGAGAGCCTGATAGATAATCCTGCCTGCACCGATATTGGTATGGCCTACCTCGGAGTTGCCCATCTGGCCGTCAGGCAAGCCCACAAACTCGCCGGAAGCCTGAATATGGGTATTCGGGAACTGCTGCTTCAAGCCATCAATTACAGGAGTCTTCGCAATCTGAATGGCGTTGTTCGGGTCAGCGGTGTTGCCGTTGCCATAGCCATCCATGATAATCAATGCTACTGGAGCATTTTTTAACTTTGCCATTAAATATACCTCAATAAAAGAAAACGCATATCAGCCAGGTGCCCCGAAGGGCACCTGCCGCCTAAATAACAAACCAAAAACCAAAAACAAAAATCAAAGAATCAAATCAGAAACCCAAAAACTGAAACTGATTAGAACTTTACGATTGCGCTGAAGTCAGCAGCCTTCAGGGAAGCACCGCCAACCAGGGCACCATCTACGTTTGGCTGAGCCATGAGGTCCTTAATAGTAGCCGGCTTTACAGAACCGCCATACTGGATGCGGATTGCGTCAGCAGCTTCCTGGTTGAACTTGGCAGCTACAGCCTCGCGGATAGCCTTGCAAACTTCCTCTGCCTGGTCGAAGGTAGCGGTCTTGCCGGTGCCGATAGCCCAAATTGGCTCATAAGCGATAACCAGCTTGGCAACCTCGTCAGCGGAGAAGCCCTCCAGGGCAGCGTTGATCTGAGCAACAACATGGTCGATGTAGTTGCCAGCCTCACGAATCTCCAGGGACTCGCCGCAGCAGATGATAGGAGTGATGCCGGCAGCAAAAGCAGCCTTTGCGCGCTTGTTTACGCCCTCATCAGTCTCACCGAAATAATCGCGACGCTCGGAATGACCGAGTACGCAATACTCTACGCCAATTTCGTTCAGCATGCCGGTAGAAATCTCGCCGGTAAAGGCTCCCTTTGGCTCCCAATGAACATTCTGCGCGCCTACATGGATTTTGGTGCCCTTTGCAGCCTCGGCAACAGCAGCCAGTGCAGTTGCAGTAGGGCAGGCAACAACGTCAACATCCTCAACGTCTGCAACCAATGGAGCAAGCTCCTTGATCAGGGCAACGCCCTCTGCGATAGTGTTGTTCATCTTCCAGTTACCAGCGATAATAGGTCTACGTGCCATAATTAAATTTTCCCCCTATATTTTTTATTTATATTAAATTACTTATCAGCGATTGCTGCAATGCCTGGCAGAACCTTGCCCTCCAGGAACTCAAGGGTAGCGCCGCCGCCAGTGGAAATGTGGGAAATCTTGTCAGCAAGGCCGGTCTTCTTCAATGCTGCAATAGAGTCACCGCCGCCTACGATGGAAGTAGCGCCGTTCTCGGTAGCCTCAGCAACAGCCTTGGCAACAGCCAAAGTACCCTTTGCAAAAGCATCAAACTCAAACACGCCCATAGGGCCGTTCCAGATAACGGTCTTGGCACCAGCCAGAGCCTCGCTGTAGAGAGCGGAGGTCTTAGGGCCGCTGTCGAGAGCCTCCCAATCCTCTGGAACCTTGTCCACATCCACAATCTGAGTATTTGCATCAGCAGCGAACTTGTCGGCAATAGTCAGGTCAACAGGCAGAACAACCTTTACGCCCTTTTTCTTTGCCTTGTCCAGCTGTGCCAATGCTTCCTCAAACTTGTCCTTCTCGCAGAGGGATTTGCCGATAGGCAGGCCCTGGGCTGCATCGAAGGTATGAGCCATACCACCGCCGATGATGATGGTATCAACCTTGTCGATCATGTTGGAAATAACGCCGATCTTGTCGGAAACCTTTGCGCCACCGATGATGGCAACAAACGGACGCTGAGGAGCCTCCAGAGTCTTGCCGATGAAGTTGATTTCCTTCTCCATCAGGAAGCCTGCAACGGACTCCAGATACTGGGTAATGCCTACATTGGCTGCATGAGCGCGGTGGGAAACACCGAAAGCATCGTTTACAGCAATGTCAGCCAAAGCAGCCAGCTGCTTTGCAAACTCAGGATCGTTCTTCTTCTCCTCCTTGTGATAACGGAGATTCTCCAGAAGCAGGATCTCACCCGGCTTCAAATCAGCAGCAGCCTTCTCTGCCTCCGGACCTACACAATCAGGTGCCCACTTTACATCCTGCTTGAATACTTCGGAAAGCCTCTTCAAGATGTGCTTGGTGGAGAACTTGTCCTCGCGAGCCTCAGATGGACGGCCGATGTGGCAGGCGAGAATAACAGCAGCACCCTGCTCCAGCAGGTAGGTTACGGTAGGAATAGTGGCCTGAATACGGGTATCATTGGTGATGTTCATGTTCTCATCGAAAGGAACATTGTAGTCAACACGGCAGAATACCTTTTTACCCTTCAAATCAACGTCTTTAATGGTTTTCTTGTTCATATTCATGAAAAAATCTTACCTCCGCTCAAATAATGGGGAATACCTTTTCTTTTACAAGAAGAAGAGGCCCGGCCCAAACTAATTTCCCGTGGGAAACCAAAGGCCGGACCTCGATGGATCTTTAAATTATTGAGTTACCGAACTCGGAGAATCAGCCCAACTCAGCGAAGTACTTAATAGTACGAACCATCTGGCTGGTGTAGGAGTTCTCGTTGTCATACCAGGAAACAACCTGCACCTGAGTCAGGCCGTCACCTACAGGGCTAACCATAGTCTGGGTAGCATCGAACAGGGAACCGTACTTCATGCCAATGATGTCGCTGGAAACGATCTCATCCTCGTTGTAGCCGAAGGACTCAGTAGCCTGTGCCTTCATAGCTGCATTAACCTGATCAACAGTTACCTCACCCTTAACTACAGCATAGAGCAGAGTGGTGGAACCGGTAGGGGTAGGAACGCGCTGAGCAGCACCGATCAGCTTGCCATCCAGCTCTGGGATTACCAGGCCGATAGCCTTTGCAGCACCAGTGGAGTTAGGAACGATGTTTACAGCAGCTGCACGGGAACGACGGAGGTCACCCTTGCGCTGTGGGCCGTCCAGAGTCATCTGGTCGCCAGTGTAAGCATGGATAGTAGCCATGATACCGGACTGGATAGGAGCCAGATCGTTCAGAGCCTTAGCCATTGGAGCCAGGCAGTTGGTGGTGCAGGAAGCAGCGGAGATAACCTTGTCTTCCTTAGTCAGTACAGTGTGGTTTACGTTGTAAACAACAGTAGGGAGGTCCTTACCTGCTGGAGCAGAGATAACAACCTTCTTTGCGCCTGCGGTCAGATGTGCAGAAGCCTTCTCCTTGGAGGTATAGAAACCGGTGCACTCGAGAACTACGTCTACATCGTGCTTGCCCCAAGGAATCTCTGCAGCATTTGCGCAAGCATAGATCTTGATCTCCTTGCCGTTTACAGTGATGGAATCCTCGCCTGCAGTTACAGCATCAGCGTACTTGTACTTGCCCTGGGAGGAGTCATACTTCAGCAGATGAGCCAACATCTTTGGGCTGGTGAGGTCGTTGATTGCAACAACTTCATAACCCTCAGCGTCGAACATCTGACGGAATGCCAAACGACCAATACGACCAAAACCATTAATAGCTACTTTAACTGCCATGTTAAAAATACCCCCTATAAACTTAAAAAAGAATTGTCAGGAGACCGACGTGAGCACAGGAGTCCATCCGCTAATGAGGCATGCTACGGCACACCGACAGAGCTCCATGCTGCCTGCCCTTCTCCTCCTTTGATTACTATAATAATACCGTAATTTCGGCCTTATTGTCAATGTAAATTCATAAATTCTAATAATTATAGGATAATTAATTTGTAACTATAAGTAATAGAGTGGAATACGGTTGAAACAATATTTGCAAAATTCATTCAGTGTTTTCAGTTAGTGCAAGGGAGCTGTCAGAAAAACATCAGCACATATTCCAATGGTCGGAGAGGCAATGCCAATGCAGGCACGCTCGCGCTACTATCCACGCTTAGCAGCCGCTAGGCACAACTAGGAGTGAAAACGTGTTTTCTATGGGTAGCTGTCCCGCTCAGCCCATTTTTAGTCTGAACAGAATCCACAAACTAACAAAACTCATCCGTTAATGATCCCAAAGTCTTGTACCTTCACTACGACAAACTGAAAGTTATCCATATACTTGCTTATTCCAGTCAAGAATGTTATTATATTTCTAGGTGGGATTTCCCACGTTTTGAATTGGAGGTGCAGATAAATGGAAGTTGTAAGAAGCTATGATGCACGTTTGGATAGTAAGAATAGAATTACTTTGCGAGGTGCAAATTATTCCAACTATAATGTGCGTATGTTTGAAAATGATTGTATAATTCTTGAACCACGCGTCTTAACAGCCCCGGATTCTATATCTGCACGTACCGTTGCTGATATGGACAGAGCCGTAGCTAATTTCAAGGCTGGAGAGGTTTCAGCTGCGGTAGACCTTACTGATTTTGAGTGAGGTGGCATCATGGGCTTTGCGATCAGAATGGGGATACCGGAAATGGAAAAGCTATGGCAGGACTTACAGGCAAAATATCGTTCTGGGAAAATTACTAAAAAGGATGAGCTTCTGTATAAAAAGTGGGGCAATGCTCTGAAAAAGCTGTCTGACAATCCTATGTATCCTGGACTAATGAAATAGTTTGGTAGTTCGTGGACTCTGTTCAGACATTTAAAAGGGACAGGT
>JBJDWY010000098.1:0-9614 GCA_051866255.1 Anaerovibrio sp.
GGTAGAAAGGGCATCCACCGGCTCACCGTTCAGGAGAATATCCAGCTTCACCAGCTTTGCCTGCTGATAGTCCGCCAGCTCGTAGTCCAGGGAAGCATAGCCCCGGGTGGAGGATTTCAGCTTGTCAAAGTAGTCATAGATAATCTCACTTAGAGGAATGTGGTACACAATCATGACGCGGTTCACATCCAGGTAATCCATGCCCTTGAACTCCCCCCGCTTATTCTGGGAAATCTCCATAACGGCACCTACGAAATCATTAGGCACAATGACCGTGGCCTTCACATAAGGCTCCTCAATGTACTGGATGGTAGTAGGGTCCGGCAGGTCAGAAGGGTTGTCCACCGCAATCATCTCACCGTCCGTCTTGTGCACGTGATAGATAACGCTGGGAGCAGTGGTAATCAGCTTCAAATTGTACTCCCGTTCCAAGCGCTCCTGAATAACATCCATATGCAAAAGCCCCAAAAAGCCGCAGCGATAGCCAAAGCCCAAAGCAATGGAAGTCTCCGGCTCAAATACCAGGGCTGCATCATTGAGCTGCAGCTTTTCCAGTGCATCCTTCAAGTTGTCATAATCCGCACTGTCCACAGGATACAGGCCGCAGTACACCATCGGCGTAACGCCACGATAGCCCGGCAGGGGCTCAGGAGCCGGCTTCAGGGCACTGGTGATGGTATCACCTACCCGGACATCCGCCACCTGCTTCAGGGAGCCTGCCACATAGCCTACCGCGCCAGGCCCCAGGGACTGCAGCTCCATCAGTGCCGGGCGGAAGCAGCCCAGCTCCGTCACCTCAAAGTTCTTTCCAGTAGCCATCAGCTTCAGCTGGCTGCCCTTCTTGATCTCCCCATCCATAACACGGATATGGGCAATAGCCCCCTTATAGGCATCGAAATATGAATCAAAAATCAGTGCCTGCAACGGTTTTGCCACATCCCCTGACGGAGCCGGAATCCTCTCCACGATAGCATCAAGGATTTCCTCAATGCCCTGCCCGGTCTTGGCAGAGGCAAGGATGGCATCAGAGGCATCCAGCCCGATTACATCCTCGATTTCCTGCTTTACCCTGTCAGGGTCCGCACTTGGCAGGTCAATCTTGTTGATGACAGGAATAATCTCCAAATCATGCTCCAAAGCCATGTACACATTGGCAAGGGTCTGCGCCTCCACGCCCTGCGCCGCATCCACAATCAGAAGGGCACCCTCGCAGGCAGCCAGGCTCCTGGAAACCTCATAGGTAAAGTCCACATGGCCCGGGGTATCAATCAGGTTCAGGCAGTACATCTCTCCGTCCTTGCCCCTGTAGTCAAGGCGTACAGTCTGCGCCTTGATGGTGATGCCCCGCTCACGCTCCAGGTCCATGTTGTCCAGCACCTGTGCCGACATTTCACGCTTGGACAGGGTACCTGTATATTCAATCAGCCTGTCGGCAATGGTCGACTTGCCGTGGTCTATATGGGCGATAATAGAAAAATTGCGAATTTTCTTAGTATCCATCTTGTTGTCCATTCATTTCTTCCTCTCAAGCTTACATACATATTCACATTATTATAACATGCCAGCCGTTTTTCCTGCAATATCCCCAAAAACCGCCCCCGGATTTCCCGGCTCTCCCTGCAATATGCCTTTCATAAATTAGCCAACTGGCAAATGCCCGTTATAGCGAAAAAAAAGTTGCATTTTTTGCGGCTTCATGCTAAAATAGGCAGGTACTGAAATTTCAAGGGGGTGAATTAATTGCCAAATATTAAATCTTCTATTTTGAGTGTAAAGACTGATGCAAAGCGCCATGCAAAGAATCTGGCTGAGAAGTCCCGTGTTCGCACTGCTTCCCGCAAGGTATTGGACGCTGTTGAGGCTGGCAACGCTGATGAAGCAAAAGCCCTCCTTACTGTCGCTTGCAAGACTATCGATCAGGCTGCTGCAAACCATGTATATCACAAGAATGCTGCAAACCGCAAGAAGTCTCGTTTAGCTCGCAAAGTAAATGCTTTGGCTAAATAATTTGCATGAGAAATAAAGGCTCGTTCTCGTTAGAGAATGGGCCTTATTACATTGCAGAAAGCCATGTTTATTGAAATGGTAATTTTTCATTTTTGCTATTAATTATATGCATTTTTTATTGACTATAGCTCCCTCCATAAATATAATAAAAGCATGAGAAGTATCCAGCGTTATAAAGAAAGAAATAGGTGATAAAAAAACATGGCTGTTCACGTTATCAATGAAGCCCGCCGCTGCTTGCAGTGCAAAAAACCTCAGTGCCAGATTAATGGCTGTCCTGCCCACACCAACATCCCGGAAATGATACGCCTTTTTCTGGACGGAAAAATCAATCAGGCAGGTGCCATGCTGTTTGAGAACAACCCTATGAGCGTTATCTGTTCCCTGGTATGCGACCATGAGGCCCAGTGCGAAGGGCACTGCATTCAAGGCATCAAGGGCTCATCAGTGCAGATTTCCAGCATTGAGCAGTACATCTCCGATGCTTATCTGGACAAGGTTGTCATGGAACACGAGCCTCCAAAGGGGCAGAATGTAGCCATTATCGGCTCCGGGCCTGCAGGCCTGACTGTAGCTGTCAAGCTGGCACAGCGGGGCTACAATGTAACCATTTTTGAGCGCATGGAGCACCTGGGGGGCATGATGCGCTACGGCATCCCTGACTTCCGCCTGCCTCAGAGCATCCTGAACCGCTACACCCAGAAGCTCAGGGAGCTGGGCATCCACATCCGCCCGAACACCACCATCGGCGGTGCCCTCAATCTGGATATACTGTTCCGGGATGGCTACGATGCCATCTTCATCGGTTCCGGCGTATGGCGTCCGAGAGCCCTTGGCGTCAAGGGCGAGAGCCTGGGCAACTGCCATTTTGCCGTTGACTACCTGCAAAACCCTGACTGCTATGACCTGGGCGAGCGCGTAGCCGTCATCGGCTCCGGCAACTCCGCCATGGATGTGGCCCGTACTGCCATCCGCAAGGGCAGCCGCTTCGTTACGGTCTATGCCCGTCGCAACAAGGTATCTGCCAGCGTGAAGGAATTCGAGTATTCCCAGGCTGACGGCGTGGTATTCGAGTTCGGCAAATCCCCTGTGGAGATTACCCCGGAAGGCCCGCTGATGGTAGACACATCCTACGACGAGAACGGCAACCTAGTAACGGAGGGCGCGGAGCTTTGCCGTGCAGACAGCACCATCGTAGCAGTGAGCCAGGTACCAAAGGACAAGATTGTCCGCACCACCACCGGCGTTGAGGTCAACGAGCGCGGCTTGATTGAAGTTGACGAAAACGGCCAGACCACCCGGGAGGGCGTGTTCTCCGGCGGCGATGTGGTCATGGGTCCATTCAACGTAGTGCTGGCTGTGAAGGATGCCAAGCATGTAGCTGAAGCAATGGATACTTATCTTCAGAAGAAAAAAGCTGCGGAAAACAGCTAAGAGCTTGAAGCTAACAGATTGAAGTTAACATCTACAACTAAAACTCACCCATAAAATTCCCGGCAAAGTTTATGGAGCAAAATAAAAAAGGTTTGCAGCACTGCCTGGCACGGGCAGCTTCTGCAAACCTTTTTGTTATTTTTGTTATTTTTGTTATTTAACCTGCTAGTCATCATCACAGCTGTAATCATAATCATCGTCATATGTGCTGTAAGAATCCCGGTCACCGGCGTCAGGCTCATAATCATCCCCATCCCCATATGATCCGTCATCAGCAGATTCGTCAGGGAATTCATATGCATACTCATCCCCATACTGTTCAGCATCAGCATATTCATCAAAGAATTCATACTCAGAGCCATACTCATGCAGGGCTTCCTCATAATAATTCCATACATCCTCATACTCCGCCCAGTATCTCTCCGCCACAGCATAGCCCATAAAAGCGCACCAGGCAGCAAATTCCGGTGAAGCCATGCTGCTTCCCCTGCTGAAATTCTTCTGCCCATGCCAGTCACCTGCTGATACCTTCACCGTATCATGACTGCTGCCATAACAGCCGCAGCCCGGAAAAAATCCGGCACAGCCGCCTATATTCATGCACCCTGCACATATAGGAAGCCTGCCTGCATACTGCCGTCTGGCAGGCCTGCTGACAGGCTCACCATCACACTGCACATCCTGCATATTCTGTGTATTACGGGTATTCCTGGTATTCTGAATATTAAGTATGTTCTTCGCATTTGTTATATTTTTCGCATTTTCCTTATTAAGTTTATTCTGTTCCTGCTTTGCAGCCTTCTCCTGCTGTTTGCCGTTCCTGCCTGTTATGGCTGCCCACAGCCTGCCCATTACCTCAAACATAATTCCTCCGCCAAAGCTCTTTTATCAGCTTTATGTATCACTTAGCCAGAAAACATCCTTCCTCATGGGAATATATTACACCTATTGCCTGCAAAAAGGAATAGATTATTTTCGTACCCACAAACTTCATGCCCCGTCGCTTTAAATCCTTTGCTATTTTATCCGACAAAGGTGAACTCGCCAAGCCCCGCTCATAGACCGTATTGAAGGACGTCCACTGCCAGATATATTGGTCAAAACTGCCAAATTCCTGCTGAATAGCCATGAACACGTCTGCGTTAGCAATAGCCGCCTCTATTTTCCGCCGGTTACGAATAATACCGGTATTTGCCAGCAGGGACTGAATTTTTGCCTCATCATAGCCAGCCACCTCTGCTACCGCAAAACCATCAAAGACAGCACGAAAGTCAGCCCTCTTGTTGAGAATACACTCCCAGGACAGACCTGCCTGAAAGCTTTCCAAAACCAGCAGCTCAAACAGCCTGCCATCATCATGAAGCGGCGCACCCCATTCCTCATCATGATACTGCACATAGAGCGGATTGTTTATATTGCACCAGCTGCAGCGTTGCCTCTCCATGTTATACCCCCGTTCCGCACTCTTTTCTAGTCACTACAAAACTACCTATAACAACATCTCACAAGTTTATTTTCCAATAACCATTTTTATTATTACCGATACGTTGAATAATCCCTTTATTTTTCAAGCTTTTAATACGTTCCGCTACGGTTTTCTTACTAACATTCAAGATTTCAGCTAACTTTACATAACTATATCCAGGCTCCCTTTGCAATACATGTAATATTCTAAGTTCAGCATCGGTCACCCCATCGGTCACCCCATCGGTCACCCTTGTGAAACCTTGACTTACCCAACTATCTGGGGCTGTAAATTTTACCATAATGTCACTCGGATTAATCAAAAACTCAGGTGGCGGTAAATGTTCTTCTTTACACGCTTCACAAATTTTCTCAATCCCCCTTCCCCAACTTTCAACGAACCCAGCCAGATAGAATACATTAGCTATATTAGGATTATACGGTCTTGAGGCATGCTTTCTAAATAGACTATCAATTGTCCAATTTGCAGGAAGCTGTCCACAATTAGCTATATACAATCTATCTTCATATACACTGATCTGTATTGGAACACCATAATTGTATTGTGTGTGGCAAACGGCATTCAATACCGCCTCTCTCATAGCCGCTTCAGGCACAAAATATCTTTCAACTCTTTATCCCTGTATGATAAACCGGCACAACAACCTCTAAGTAATCTTTACCTTCCTGTTGTAACAAATTAACCTCAGCCACAATGCCTAATGTCTGCGTTATTTTATTTGGAATATCTTCAAGAAGTTTCTTGGCATCTGCTACACCAATAACCTTTCCACTATCATCCACACCTACATAGATTTTTCCCCCTTGTGCATTTGCAAAACCACATATCCATTTTAGATATTCATCACGCCAAGATTCTTTCCACTCAATGTTTTGATTTTCAGCCATATATTATCTCCTGCTCCCTCATCTATGCCATATCCTATGTGCATTTTCTGTTCTCTTAACAAAATATTATTCACTAAAATGCATATCCTCTGCCATACGTTCCAGCAGCTTGCCTATAGCCTTTTGCGCAAGCCCCACTCGTTGCATCAGTCTTTCCATACAATACCTTCTTCCCTGATTTTTTTACAAAGCGACTCCGCTGCAAAATTCATATCCACCACACTCCTACATATGGCCCTTCATTAGCAAAAAAGGAGTCAGACTGCTCCGACTCCCCCAGGTATATGCACACAAACACACAACCCATTTCAACCAACAGTATACAACAAATCCGGCATATCTGCAAACAAAAAAGCCCCAATACACTGCTCTGTATCGGGGCTTTTAAGTATCTTTATAAAATGATGGATAACACCGGCTCAGGCACCCAGCATCTCCATGGTGTGCTCAGCCACCAGCTCCGCAGTCATGCCATCCCTGGTAGCCACGCCGGTATCAATAGCAGCCTGCGCCACCGCAGCAGCCACCCTCGGAGCTACCCGCTTGTCAAACGGGCTGATAATAATATTATCCTCCCTGAGCTCATCCTCCAGTATCAGGGAGGCAATGGCAGTAGCTGCAGCAATCTTCATTTCGGTATTGATATCTGTAGCCCTCACATCCAAAGCGCCACGGAAAATGCCAGGGAACGCCAGCAGATTATTCACCTGATTAGGGAAATCAGAGCGGCCGGTACAGATAATACGGGCACCAGCTTTTTTAGCCAGCTCCGGCATAATCTCAGGCTCCGGATTGGCCATAGCCATAATAATGGCATCCTTGTTCATGGACTGAACCATTTCCTCAGTTACGCATTTTGCCACAGAAACACCGATGAAAACATCGGCCCCCTTAATTACATCAGCCAGGGCACCGGCTTCCCTTCGCCTGTTGGTGATTCTGGCAATATCCTCCTTATAAGGATTCATGCCCTCGGCACGCCCCTCATAAATAGCGCCCTTGGTATCACAGAGAATTATATGCCTGGTACCTACAGCCTGCAACAGACGGGTAATAGCCATACCAGCAGCACCGGCGCCATTTACAACCACCTTGGCATCGCGGAACCGCTTGCCAATCAGCTTGAAGCCATTCATCAATGCAGATACAGCAACTACAGCAGTACCATGCTGGTCATCATGGAAAACAGGAATATTCATGGTTTCCTTCAGCCGATTCTCAATATCAAAGCACTCAGGTGCCTTGATATCCTCCAGGTTGATGCCGCCAAAGCCCGGCTCCAGCATCTCCACAGTATGGCAAATATCATCCACATTGCGGGAATTCAAGCAAAGAGGCACGGCATCCACACCGGCAAAACTCTTGAAAAGAACCGCCTTTCCCTCCATAACCGGCAACCCGGCACCTGCACCAATATTCCCCAGCCCCAATACGGCAGTGCCATTAGTTACCACAGCCACCATATTGGATTTGGTAGTATAATCATAGATCTTGTTGTAATCATCCTTTATTTCCAAGCACGGCGCAGCAACACCAGGCGTATATGCCAAAGTCAAATCCTTGGAAGAACCCAGATCCACCTTGCTGACAATTTCCAGCTTACCCTGATTTTCCTTATGCAATTCCAACGCTGCCTTATCTACGTTACTCATACTTCCCACACCTTTCTTGAATTCTATAAGCCCTATATTTTTCTGTATGAGCTATATGATTCATACCAAATATTGATACTTCATATATATTGGTTGCTATAATACTACACTTTTGTAATCTTGTCCAGCATTTTTTTGCAATTGTAAAATCTTTCAGTCAAATCCTCTATTTGTAGACATTTGTATAACGAATTGATTTTTAGGTGATTATCGTGCCTGTTTCAAATAAATAAATTTATATAAGCAAAATAACGAAAATTATTATGCAAAAATTAAAAAGCGTACCAATCGCAGGTACGCTTAACTTTTGTGTTTGGCTATAAAAATTTTCTAAAAATAATAATGCACATACATTATTGCATTCTTGCCACTTTTGAAAAAGCCTGTATCAAGGCTTGCATACACCGCAGGGCTGATACCCCTGAGCAATAGCCTCCTCACGGCTCTCCACCGGCACAAATTTTGCCGAATTAGGATGCTTGATAGTACGGCAGCTTGCATAATGGAACTTGCCGCTCTGGGTATTCAGAAGATAACCGGAAGCATAGGCCGCCCCCATCCCCACCAGCATCAGCATAATTGTAAATACAATAACCAGTTTTTTCATGATAAAATCTCCCTTCGATGCTCACAAATTATATCCACTCACGAAAACCACCCATTTTCGCATATTGCCACAAATTAACCAGCATATCACCAGAATAATTCTTAAATTCTTCTGCAATACCATTCACACACATATCAGATACTCGCATAATCTCGTTTCTTTGAATTACCAGCTCCAACTTTTCCTTTTTAGGCAGGCGATTATTTTTCCTGGTATTGCAGGCCGGACAGGCTAACACAAAGTTCCAAAGCCTGTCTTCCCGGACAAGCTGCCACGGAATAACATGATCCACATGAACTTTTTCATTGAGTTGTCTGCCACAATAGAAACAGCACTGTTCCTCAAACTCTCTTTGCAAAATGCGCCTATAAAACAACAAATTATTGCGTTTGGGCGTTGCCATTTCCAGCTTATCCATCAGCTTCGTAGGCGGATTATTGGCATTTATCTTTTCCAATAGTTTTGCCCATGCATAATAATTCAGCTTCTCTATTTCCAGCTTATATTTAAGCAGAAATGCATACACTACGGTACTTATCCAGATGCGTTCCTCTTTCAGGCTGAACCCGTAAAACTTGCCGTCAAAATCTCCGTACAGAGCACCTACAACATTTCTCTTGCAAACCTTTTTTACTTCTAAAACAAGCGATTCCCTTGCATCAGGCTGCAAAGAATTATATTCCAAATAGCGGATTATCCCATTCTCACTAGCTGCCTGCACTAGTATCTTTTCCAAACCCGAATAGGCAGACTTGCCATTATTGCTCATCTGCCTCAAATTATACTTTAAAATCAAATTCCAATAGTTTTCCGTAAACTTCTCAAACAACTGCTGAAAAGTCAATTCCATCCCCCTGCTGGTTGCATCACAGGAAAACAAATTATCCAGGATAGATTTCAGAAAACCATACTTATATGTAGCAGTCTTCCTGCTATTGCTGGAAAAAAATCCATTAAATTCCGCCCATATTTCATCTTCCGGCACCGCATGAGATGTTATTTCACCTGAAAGAGAGTTCCATGCCACGATGTATCACCTGCCTCTGTGATAACGAAAGGTCCCTCTGCGCTCCCAGCACACGTTTGACTGAATCCATTATACCACAAAAACAGACTATTGGCACTAATACTTTACACATCAAAGCAAGCTAAACCGACTCTATCATTACAAGAAATTATGATATCCTTTATACTTTTTCACAAGAAACATATTCAAAATATAAATTGGATCTTTATTTAATGAACACATATCTTCTACATAAAACTCATCCCCTGCCTCTGCATTATAAAAAGGATTACCACCAAAAAACTCATCAAAATCAGGAAACGACATACCACATTCATTTCCCCAGAACGCTATGCAATCGTCTGCTACATCATATAAACCACTAATGGAAAGAAGCGGGTTCCAATCTTCTTCACATTCATCAAAAATATTTATCTGATTATTAGAAGAACTATTGCCAAAATACATATATGGAGCTAGTTTTGAGGCTTCTGGCATAATGGTGGGTAAATAACCATGTTTAATTAACAACTGC
>JBJDWY010000099.1:0-2182 GCA_051866255.1 Anaerovibrio sp.
TAAACACTGGAATAGCGGATGAAAAACACCCACCATTACCCCTGAAGAGCCTTATTTTTCGCTCATTATCTTTATTGTCATTGTTGGCATAAATAAAGTCACAATTTACGCCTTGTTCCTTTAAGTCCTGACATAGGGTAAAGCAATGCAGGCCATTCAGGGCAAAAATCAAGGTCTTGCCATAACGTTTCCTGTTCTTCATATAGGTATCAACAATGCATTGATTGCGCTCCGCTGAAGCGGCAATCTTATTAATCAAGGTAGGAGCCAGCTCGCCATATTTCCTTATGTACTTCTCCTCATCCAAGGTAATGACCGGCTCAAAATCAATTTCCGTATTGATTCGCTCAAATCTTGGCTCAGATAAAACTTTTTTGGCAATCAGCCTGCTTGTAGAAATGCTATAAATAACATTATCTTCATAAATCCGCATCAAATACTTGCTTTCATTATCATTGCCGCGAATTGGCGTTGCTGTCAGCCCCAGGAGTTTGATATTTTTCCGTTTACCACAAATATATTCTATAATATGCCTATATGACTTTGCCACCGTATGATGCGCTTCATCTATGACTATGATTATTTTATCAGACAAAGCCGGTTCCAGATAATCAACATTTCTGATGCCTGATTGCACGCTAACCAGCAAAACGTTGTCATTCTGCTCTGCCTTGCGAATACTGCTATGCTGACCTGATATACACAGCATAGAAAAACGTTCCATGGCTGAATTGCATTTTTTATTATCGGATGCAAATTAAAAAAAGCATCCGCAGCCTGCTCCAAGAGCATGTGACGATGAGCCAGCCAAATCACCTGATAGCCGTTGCTAATCATGTCCTGCAAAAGAAAATATACCGCCGTCCTGGTCTTGCCGCTGCCAGTAGGCATCACCAAAATTCCTGCCCGCTTTTCTTTAGAGGCCGCAAATTGCTGCAATTTTTTTACTGCCTCCTCCTGAAAATCATACAACGGCACTTCATTGTAAATAACCTGACCTAAATCAATTGCCATTCTATTCTTCCAAGGCGAAAAATCATACATGCTGATATTATCGTTAAAACCTATTTTATACAATACTCCCTGATAAACTGCCAGCAAGTTTTCTCCCAACACACGTTGCCTCAATTCCCCAGCCAGGGCTGGGAAAAATATTTCAGTCTTTTTGTCCACATGAAAATATTTGCAATATAATTTCCTTACCAATCCCGGATATTTTTCTAAAATGAAATCCTCTATTTCCTCCCTGTACATGGTAATAAATGACCTGGACGGCACATCAGCAATTTTTTCCATATCCGGTATCAATGCGTCAATATCATCATCATCCACATCATACTTAGGACGATTTTTTTCTGCCGTTTTCGGGCTATAAACTATCGTCCGGATAAAATCACCATCAAAGTTAATCCAGCTGAATTCCGCAGTATCTTTCATGCCTATTGCTCCTTCCACAAAACGTCTATGCAAACGTTTTAATAATATGTTTCACTTGATGGCTTTATTATACTGCTCATAGCAGGGGGTAAACTACCTACTACTTTGTGACAAATCTACTTTCAGATATCTATATACTTCATCAATAAAGCTGTTTATATCATCTCCGTCCTTTAATGCATGATATGTTATGTAATCAAAATCATTTGTTAAATTTAAGGCACCATCCACCATTAGAAAAAACTCATTTGCCCTATCCACACCAAGCTTATAACCAACACAAATCTTCGCCAATATCCGCCTTGTCAGAGCGTTTTTCCCATTGAAAATAGATTTCAATGTATTCGCCGGAACCTTGCAACAATCATCTGTCAAAGCATAAATCCCTTTGACATGCCCATACTTCTGCTTGTATTCATCCCGCATTTCATAAACCAAATCCCTGAGCTTCTCACGGATATTTGCAGTATTTTCATCATCCCTCACCTGCATAGGCTGCCACCCGGCTTTTACCCTGCACGAAGCCCGATAGCAATCTTGTTCAATAATTCCATGCGTAGCAAATTTCTGACTAAAAAAATCATTCTCCGAAATCATACACTCATCTCCAATATTACAATACTATGTAGTATTATACTACATTCATAACCTATAAACTGCATTAGAACTGCAAAATTCCTTCACAATGATAAATTTCAGTTTGTCGTAGTGCTTGATCGTTACTTTGGCGATGTATGTAAGTTTT
>JBJDWY010000100.1:0-9087 GCA_051866255.1 Anaerovibrio sp.
AACCTGCGACAGCCTGATTAACAGTCAGGTGCTCTACCGACTGAGCTATCGAGGAGTGTTTTGTCACATGACGTCGACAAGTGTTATTATATGACACCTTAGAAAAAAATGCAAGCCTTTTTTACAATTTTTTCAAAAAAATTTTCAAAGAGCCAAAAAAAGCCGCCAGCAGTCCCTGACAAATGCCACAAAAAGCCAGCACGGACCTGAAACTGCCAGGGCGGCAGACACCGCCCCCAGCAACCTCATTCATAGCGCAGTGCCTCAATCGGGTCCAGCTTCGCCGCCTTCCGCGCAGGCAAGATGCCAAACAGGAGGCCAATCCCCACGGAAAAACTGAAGGAAACCACTATAGGTGCCAAAGTAATCACCGTACTGAAGCCACCAAGCCCCGCAATGGCATAGGACAGGCAGCAGCCTATGAAAATGCCGATAATGCCGCCAATCACGCCAATAACCACCGACTCAATCAGAAACTGCATCATGATATTGCTAAAGGTGGCACCCAATGCCTTGCGGATACCGATTTCCCTGGTGCGCTCCGTCACCGACACCATCATGATGTTCATGATGCCGATGCCCCCCACTATCAGGGAAATACCTGCCACGCTGCCCAGCAGCAAGGTAATCATGGTGGTAGTCTGAGTCATGGTCTCCATCAGGCTGGTCAAATTCCTCACATGGAAATCATCCTCCTTGTCCCCCACAATCCTGTGCCGCTGCCTGAGCAGCACCTCGATGTCCTCCTGCACCTGGTCCATGTACATGGCATCCTTCACCTGCACGCTGATGGACTGCACATAGGTAATGCCCAGCATGCGCTCCTGAGCCGTAGTCAGGGGGATAATCACCACATCATCCTGATCCTGCCCCATGGAGGACTGGCCCTTGCTCTCCAAGAGGCCGATTACCCGGAAGGGCTGGTTATTGACACGGATATTCCTGCCCACGGGATTTTCACTGCCAAAGAGGTTCTCCGCCACAGTAGTGCCGATAACAGCCACCCTGTCCCGCTTATTCATGTTGTCCGCGCTGATAAAGGAGCCGGACTCCACCACCAGCGACTTAATATCCATGTACTCAGGAGTTACTCCCTGCACGCTGGAGTTCCAGTTCTGATTGCCGTTGACAATCTGATAGCTGCCGCTGACGCTGGGAGAAACAAAATCGATATTCCTGATTTTGGACTGTATGGCCTTGGCATCCTCATACTTCAAGGTCTGCATGGAGCCTGCCGCTCCTCTTGGGCCGCCCCGGTTGGAGGAGCCCGGGGAGACAATCAGCATATTGCTGCCCAGGTTGGCAATGGACTCCTGCACGTTGCTGCGGACGCCCATGCCCACGGACACCATGGCGATAACCGCCCCCACGCCGATAATAATCCCCAGCATGGTCAAAAGGGAGCGCAGCTTGTTGGCATAAAGTGCCGTAAAGGCCATCAGAAAACATTCCTTAAACAACATCCAGCACCACTCCCCTTCCCTCATCCCGGGTAATCACGCCATCCCGCACCAGAAGCTGCCGGTTGGCGCACACGGCTATCTCCGGCTCATGGGTGACCAGGATAATGGTACGCCCCTTGCCGTGCATCTTCTGGAAAATCTCCATAATCTCCTTGGTAGATTTTGTATCAAGGTTGCCGGTAGGCTCATCCGCCATGATAATCTCCGGCTCGTTCACAAGAGCCCTGGCAATAGCCACCCGCTGCCGCTGTCCGCCGGAAAGCTCGTTAGGCATATGCTCCGCCCGGTCAGCCAGCCCCACAGCCTCCAGAAAGTGCATGGCCCTCTCCCTGCGCTCCTTCGCCCCCACCCCGGCATAAATCAGGGGCAAGGCTACATTGTCCACGGAGGAAATCCGGGACAAGAGGTTAAAATTCTGAAAGACAAAACCTATATGCCTGTTCCGCATCACCGCCAGCTCATCGTCTGACAGGTGCGCCACCTCCCTGCCCTCCAGCTCATAGGAGCCAAAGGTGGGCCTGTCCAGGCAGCCCAGGATATTCATCAGGGTGGACTTGCCGGAGCCCGATGGCCCCATCAGGGCCGCAAACTCCCCCTTGTCTATATCCAAATCTATGCCGTCCAGTGCCGCCACCTGCTGCTGTCCCATCTGATACAGCTTCCGGATGCCCCGGAGGCGGATAACATGCCTTGCCGCCCCATCTGCCACATTGTCTTTCACCTTGTCTGCTCTATTACTGCTCATAAAAATTCCAGCCTTTTCATCCTTACATCGGCGGGCCGCCCATGCCGCCCTTGCCGCCGCTGCTGCCACTCTTGGACTTGTAGCTGATGGCCAGCTTGTCCCCGTCAGATAGCCCGTCCAAAATCTCCACATACTCGTCGCTATAGATGCCCGTAGTCACATACCGCTTCTCCTGAGATGTTCCATCCTTGCCTGTCCCTTCCATCTGCACCATGACATAGGAGCCGGTAGAATCCGTTTTGAGGGCGGAAATCGGCACTGCCAAGGCATTTTCCTTCTCATCGGTGACAATCTCCACCCTGGCCGTCATGGCAGGCAGCAGCAGGTTATCAGGATCATCCACATCCAGCACCACATAATAATAAATAACGCTGGCTGAACTGCTGGAGCTGCTGGAATTACTGGAATTGGTATTCCAGCTGTTGGTTACATCCGTCTGGGAAATCTTGGACACCGTTGCCGTAAAGGTCTTGCCCGTATAGGTATCCACCGTAAAGGTGGCCTTCTGCCCCACCCGGACACTGCCGATATCCGTCTCATCCACCTTGGCGAGAATCTGCTTTTTGGACAAATCCGCAATGGTCATGATGACCGTAGGGTTGCTGTTGCCCTGCACCGCCATGGTGCCTGCCGTCTTTGGCTCCCCTACCACGATGCCGTCCATAGGGGCGGTAATCACCGTCTCCGCCAGGTCAGACTCAGTCTTTGACAGGGAGCTTTCCGCCGTATCGTAGTCATACTCCGCATCCTCCAGCTCCTCCTTGGACTTGGCACCGATAGAATACAGATACTCCGCCCGGTTATACTTGGAGCGGGTATTGGCCACCTTGTAGGAAGCCTGATCCTTGGTGGCCTCGTAGTCCTTGCCATCCAGGATAGCCACCGTCTGGCCTGCCTTCACCACATCATTTTCCTTCACCAGCACGGACTTGATGCGGGCCGTAATCTTGGAGCTGACCTCCACTGAGTCCACCGGCCTGATGGTGCCAGTAGCGGACACCGTGGATTTCAGGCTCTGCCGTGATACCGCCACCAGCTCCACGTTGGCTGCCTGCTGCGCTGCTTCCTGCTGGCTGCTGTAGTAGCTATAGCCGCCCACAGCAGCTGCCAGCACCACTGCCCCCAGGACCAGCCATTTTACTTTCCCCTTTATATTCATCTGCAAAACTCCCTTGTCACCCGATCTTACTGCGTGTCAATTAATTTGTTTCTCTGCACATCTGCTTATCAGCTTACCTTTTTACTGACGGGCATACTCCACAGACATGCCCATATCGCTTTCCAGCGCCGCCTTGTAGCGGGCGTAGTCATACTGGGCGCTGATATAGTTGTGCCGCGCTGTGGACAGTGCCTCCTGGGCATCGATAATATCCAGCATGATGCCCTCCCCTGCCCTGTATTTTTCCTGGGCGATGAAGAAATCCTCCTCCGCCTGCTTCACTGCCGTCTGCGTGGAGCTGAACCTTTCCTCTGCCTCGCGCATGCTGTTGTAGTCCTTGCGCACTGCCAGGTTCACATCGTTCCTGTCCCTGGCCAGGGTAGCCTGGGCGATCGCCAGCTCCGCTTTGGCCGCATCCACCTTGCCCTGGGTAATGCCGCTGTCAAAAATATTCCAGCTGACACCGATAGAGGCGGAATATTCATGGTTGTCCCCGTCCGGCAGCACCTGCTTGCTCCAGCCGGCTCCCAGGCTCAAATCCACTGCAGGCGCATAATCCGCCCGGGCGGTTTTGACTGCCAGCTCCTTCTGCTGCAGCTTATAGCTATCCGCCAGCAAATCCTCCCTGTTGTCCATGGCATAGGCCAGGCAGTCATCTACGCTCCCCTCAAAGGGCAGGTAGGCAAAATCATCCGTCAGTACCAAAGGCTCGCTGCTTTCAGTATAAATCAGGCTCCTGAGGGTACTCAGGTTGTTGTCATAGGTATTCTTCCCCTTAATCAGCTCCTGCTGTGCGTTGGACAGCTCCACCTGGGAACGCAGCACATCAATCTTCGCCTTGCTGCCTGCCCCGTAAAGCTGCTCCACATTGGTCAGGTGCTGCTGATACTTGTCCACCGTATCCTGATAAACGGCAATCTTCTTCTGTGCCTCCAAGGTATCATAATAGGCCTGAATCACCGCCAGCTTTGTGGTCTCCCACTTTCTCTCGGTCTGCAGCCTGGCAATGTCCACCCCCAGCTCCCCGGACCTGATGCCGTTCTGATTGGCACCGCCGGAATAAAGGGGCAGGGATACTGACAGCTTGTTGCTGTTGCCATTCTCCCAGTCCTTGCTGCCAGACTCGGAGCGGCTGAAGGTGCTGCTGGCTTTCCAGCTGAAGCTGTTCTTGCCCCTTGCCTGCCGCAGGGATGCCCTGGCTGTATCCTCCCCCAGCTGGGTAATCAGCACATCAGGATTATTCTTTAATGCCAGCTCCACGGCAGTTTCCATGGACAGCTCCATGCAGCTGCCCATGCTGCTGCCAGCCAGCAGGCAGCCGGTCAGCACGCCGCCCAGTACCAATCTCTTTATCTTCATGTAAAACACCCTTCCTTATCACGCAATCCCCTGCCAGGAGATTACCCTGTATGAAAATCAGCCTGTATTGAAAATGATTATAACCTGAAATATCCTCGCAATTATTCTAGTACGCCAATCTTAAAATACCATTAAAAAAGCAAAAAAATCCCCCGCAGCTTTACCCCCGTAAGCCGCAGGGGATTACCACCATCATCAGGACAGCTCCGCCATATCCATGCCGCCCCCTATGGCAAGCCGTATACTTACTGCCCCAGCTTTTCCTTCATCACTTCTACAGCCTTCAAAAGCTGCACATCCTGGACAGCCCCCTCCGGCAGAGCCACCTCTACATCCGGCTCAATGCCGGTGCCGTCAATGCTCCTGCCGGACGGAGTGTAATACCTTGCCACAGTCAGCTTCAGGCCGTCACCATGGGTCAGGGGCAGCATGGTCTGCACGGAACCCTTGCCGAAGGATTTGGTGCCCACAATAGTACCGCACTGCCTGTCCTGCACGGCACCTGCCAGAATCTCCGAGGCGCTGGCGCTATTGCCGTCAATCAGCACCACTAAAGGATAATCAAAGCCTGCCAGCTCCGAATTGTAGACGGTCCTATGGCCGTCCCTGTCCACCATGGACACAATTTCCCCGGCAGGTATCAGCTGGTTGGAAATCTCCACGCAGGAGGTGATCAGCCCTCCCGGGTTGGCACGCAAATCCACTATCAGCCCTGCCATACCCTGCTCCTTCAGGCTTGCCAGCTCCTTCTGGAATTCCTTGCCGGTATTTTCGCTAAAGGACGCAACCCGGATATAGCCAATCTTCGTATTATCCACCATAATGCCCTTGGCAGTAGTCAGCTGGATAACCGCCCGGGTAATGGTTACATCGAAGTCCTCCTGCCCCTGGCGGCGTATAGTCAGCACCACCTGGGTACCTTCCTCCCCCCGCACCTTGCCGGCCATTTCCTCCGGCTGCATGGCGGACACATCCTCACCATCAATCCTGACGATTTCGTCCTTTTCCAAAAGCCCTGCCGCCGCGCTGGGAGTATCCTCCATGACGGACATAATCTCACAGTGCCCCGGCTCCGGGAAACCCATGACCACGCCAATGCCGCCAAAGGCACCTTCTGTCTGCTGCATCAGCTGCTTGAACTTCTCATCATCCATGTAAATGGAGTGCTTATCCCCCAGAGCCCTGGTCATGCCATCAATGGCACCATCCACAAGCTTCTCCAGAGGCACCTCATCCACATACTTATTCTCGATAAACAGCATGGTGGTCACCAGCCTGCCAATCTGCGCCACATTTGCCTCGTTGGCACCCAGCAGGCTGAACAGCCCCATGAACATGCCCATAACCACCAGCACAGCAGTCACCAGGGCAGTTATAATTATTTTTTTCATACCACATTACCTTTGCTTACAAATAGCCATACGGGCTCACCGGCTCACCATTCTCACGCACCTCAAAATGGCAGTGAGGCCCGGTGGAATTGCCTGTAGAGCCGCACATGGCAATCACCTGTCCCTGGCTCACAGTCTGCCCTACCCCCACATTCAGGGAATCATTATGCCCGTACAGGGTAGTCACACCGCCGCCATGGTCAATAATCACCGTGTTGCCATAGCCGCTGATCCACCCGGCATGAATAACCGTGCCGCTGGCAGCTGCATAAATAGGCAGGCCGTAGTCACCGCCAATATCCAGGCCGCTATGAAAGCGTGCCGTGCCGAAAATCGGATGGGTACGCCAGCCAAACTCCGAAGTCACCGGGCCGCTGAGAGGCCAGATCATGCCGCCGGAACCGGCAGGTGCACCGCTATAGGACATGTTGCTGCGGCGAATCATGTTGGCAACCTCCTCGGATGCCGCCATCAATTCCTCATAGGCCCGTTCCGAAGTATCCCTGTCATAGATAGCCTGATCCAGCAGCTCCTGCTGCTCCGCTTCCTTCGCCGCAACGGCAGCCTTCTTCTCGTCCGCATCAGCCACCAGCCGCTCAGCCTCGGCACGATCCTTTTCCAGCTGCTCCCTGGCAGTAACTACAATCTCCTTTTCCTGCTTCACCTTCATAATCAGGTCATAGTCATGCTTTATAATCCGCTTCAGGATATCCATCCGCGTCATCAAATCAGAAAAATCCTTCGCCCCGAACAGCACATCCACATAGCTTATCTGTCCGTTGATATAAATATCCCGGACACGCCGCTGGAGCATCTTATTCTTGACCTTCAAATCAGCCTCTGTCTTCTCCAGAAGCTCCGTGTTCTCGTCAATCTTGCCCTCCACGGTATCCAGCTGTGATTTGACCTCTTTATATGCCGCGGTTGCCGCACTCAGCTCCTCCTGAATGCCCCGCAGCCTTTCAGACACGCTCTCCACCTTGGCAGCCGCCTCATTGGTGATCTCCTGCTGCCTCTCCGCCTGCCGCTGCAAATCAGCCAGCTGCTCCTCCAGGTCGTCAGCCATGGCCATTCCCGGCAGGGACAAAAGCAGCACCAGGGCAAGCACCAGGCTCAGAAGCCTCATCCCTGCCTGCCGGCGCATTATGCCAAAGCCGCTGAACTGCCGCTTTATTTTGCAGCTGCCACTGCACTCTTTTTCTCTCATCCTGCCATCACCTCAGACCTTCAGGAACCGCTTGATGGACACAGCACTGCCTATGGCTCCCACAGCCATGCCGCTCAGTACCACCACAATGGTAATATAAGTCAAAAACGGCTGCTCCGGAATCAGCGGGAAAAACGCCAGCGTATCATAAATCTTCTCAGCCATGCCGGTATAGGCCGTCCGCAGCACCACGGCTGCCACCAGGCTCCCCAGAAGCCCCAGCACCATGCCCTCCAGCACGAAAGGCCAGCGGATAAACCAGTCCGTGGCACCCACATACTTCATGATGGCAATCTCCTTGCGCCGGGCAAAGACAGTCAGCCGGATGGTGTTGGAAATGATAAACAGGGTGGCAAGGGCCAGCACCAGCATTAACGAAAAACCAAAAATCCTGATGAGCCGCGTCATCTCAAAGAGATGCTCCATCACATCCTGGCCGTACTTGGCTGACTCAACCCCATCAAATTTCTCAATGGACTCAGCCGCAGTCTTTACCAGCTCCGGGCGGGCAATGGTCACCTCAAAGGCATCCGGCAGAGGATTGGTATCATCCAGCGCCTCCAGCAGGGTTTTCTGGTCTCCCAGCCTTTCCTTGAAGCGCTCCATAGCATCCTCCTTGGAAACAAAGGTGACCTTCTCCACTCCCTGCATTTCCTTCAAATCCTTCTCAATATCCCTGGCATCCTCCCGGCTCACCGATTCCTCCAGGTACACATTTATCTGCACCTGTGACTCCAGAGACTCAGCCATCTTGTTCATGTTCATCACCAGCATCAGGAACATGCCAAAAATGAACAGGGACACTGCCACCGTGCCCACAGAGGCAACGGACATCCAGTTATTGCGCTTCAGGGAAAGAAAAACCTCCCTGATGAAATATTCAGATGTTCTAATTTTCATAGCCGTAGCCTCCCTGTGCCTCATCCCTGACAATTGTGCCATCCTCGATGGCGATTACCCGCCGCTGCATGGCATCCACAATGGTCTTGTCATGGGTGGCCATGACGATGGTGGTGCCTGCCGCATTAATCCTCTGGAAAATATCCATGATGCCCCAGGAGGTATCAGGGTCCAGATTGCCTGTAGGCTCATCGGCAATCACAATAGCCGGGTTGTTGACAATGGCACGGGCGATGGCAACACGCTGCTGCTCACCGCCGGACAGCTGATTGGGGAAGCACTTATACTTGTCCCGCAATCCTACAATATCCAGCACCGAATTCACGCTGCGCTGCATCATGCGGCGGGGTGCCTCAATAACCTGCATGGCAAAGGCAATATTCTCATAAACAGTCTTGTCCGGCAGCAGGCGGTAATCCTGAAAGATTACCCCCAGGCTGCGCCTGAGATAGGGCACATCCCGGTTGGCCATGCGGATGACATCCCTGCCATTTACCGTCAGGATGCCGGAGGTTGGCAAAACCTCACGGAACAGCATCTTGATAAAGGTGGACTTGCCGGCACCACTAGGGCCTACCAAAAACACAAACTCGCCCTTGCGAATATCCACATTGACATTGTTCAAAGCAACGGCACCATTTTCGTAGACCTTCATAACATCCTTCATGTGTATCATACGAGTAAAACCTCATTTCCCTATACAATCTTTTTCATTATACACCAAAACCAACATAAATAAAAACAATTTTCAGTTTATCGTCGTGAAGGTACGAGACTTTTGGAACATTAACGGATGAGTTTTGTGAGGTTGTGCACTCTGTTCAGACTAAAAATGGGATGGGGCGGCAGGTGATGTTGTATTG
>JBJDWY010000101.1:0-2162 GCA_051866255.1 Anaerovibrio sp.
AAGCGAGGCTGCACTCAAGGTTTTCTTTGGGTACATGCCGCACCTGTCCCTATTTTTGTCTGAACAGATACAGCCTACCAATATTCAAAGCATAAATCTCAAACAAAAAATCCAAAAACATATGGCAATTATCTTTCCTTTATGATATAATACATATATACCAAATAGAGTGAGAGGGGTGTTTATTGTGTATACGGACGAAGACTTGAGGGCGCAAATCATCTATATTGTTAAGCACAAGCTGCGCATCATTGACGATGCCTTCATGAAGAAGGTATTTGAGGGGCATGATGAATGTATTGAACTGGTGCTGCAGATTATTTTGGACAAGCCGGATTTGAAGGTCATATCCAGCAGCATCGAATACACCATCTCCGGCTTTCAGGGACAGGAAATAAGGCTTGACATCATAGCCTCCTTTGATGGTAAAATAGTAAACATAGAGGTACAGCGTTCTGAGCAGGGGGCCGGCATCAAGAGGGCGCGCCGCAACAGCAGCTATCTGGATGCCAATCAGTCCGATATTGGCAAGTATGGCGAGCAGCTGGCAGAAACCTATGTTATTTTCATCACCGAAAAAGACAAATTCAGGCTTCAGCTTCCACTGTACCACATTGAACGCTGCCTGCTGGAAACAGGCCAGTCTGTCAATGACGGTGCTCATATCATCTATGTAAACGGAGAATACCGTGGCGATGATGCCGTGGGCAGGCTGATGCATGATTTTTTCTGCACCCGGGCCGCAGACATGAATTACCGTGTGCTGGCAGACAGGGTCAGTGATTTCAAGGAAAGTGACAAAGGAGTGAGTGATATGTGCGAATCTCTGGATGATTTGATGCAGCTGGGCCGGGAAATGTTTAAAAATGAAGGCATCGCCCAAGGCAGAGCACAAGGCAGAGCAGAGGGACAGTCAGAAATCAATGCACTGAACAGCATTCTCATCAAGGCAGGACGCTTCGATGACCTTGCCCGTGCCACAGAGGATGCAGCTTATCAGCAGAAACTCATGGCAGAGCTGCTGCCTACCGCCTGAAAATCAAATTTTATAAATCAACCCCAAAAACACCGTTATCATTAAGCCATACAGAACTTAATGGTAACGGTGTTTTTTGCCACTATATTATAATATTATGCAGGCATTAAGCTTTTACAAAAACTGACTTGAACCAGCCTTATGCCCGCCAGCCTATAAATCTTTTCAGCCTGTCAGCAGCTACGTTTAAAATCAGCTCCTCTGGAAAGTCCTGCTCCTGCAAAAATTTCCTTGCCTCATCAAAGCCGCCAACAGCACTAGGGTCATGAGCATCAGAATCCACGATAATCGGGGCGTGATGCTGCTTGCACAGTGCCAGCATCCTGCAATAGTTCTCCCGATAATTCAGCCGCACACCCTCACGCTTCAGAAAGGAGCTGTTATTTACCTCAAGAGCCACGCCATTTTCCTTGGCAGCCGGCACCAGGAGCTCATAATCCAGCGGCGTATGGTCATCATCAGGATGGGAAACAAACTTGATTTTCGGATGGCGCATGCAGGCGATGAGATTATCAGTATTGGCTTCCCTGCCGGCATCCTCGTAGCAGGTAGCATGAATCCCGGCAATGGCATAATCCAGCTTATCCAGCCATTCATCATCCAGGGACAGCTTCCCCCCTGCCAGCACATTCACCTCGCTGCCAAACATCACTTCCACCCCATAGAGGCTGCGAGGAACCACCGATAAGTTACAGTAATAAAACGGGTCCACAGTGCCGGGAATGCCTGGTGCATGCTCGCTTATGCCCAGCAGCTCCAAGCCCTTTTCCGCAGCTGCCTGCGCCATCTCCCTGATAGTGCCGTAGGCATGGCCGCTTGCCAGTGTATGCGTATGCATATCCAAAATAAATTTGTTGTACATTCTATCTGCCTCCCCATATATTTTCTAACGCAATTATATAGCAGTTTCCCAAAAACTTCCACTGCAGTTCCTGGGGAATGTCAATTTTTATACAAATTTCAGTTTATAAAGCGGTTGGCAGTAGCAGGCCTCGTCAGCCTCCCAGCTCCCCCTTTTCAGGCTTGCTCGTAAAGTTAGATTGATTACCTTAGTAGCGTACAGCAGAGTAAAGTTGATAACTATGTGCATATCTGTTCAGACAAAAAGAGGGACAGGTGCGGCATG
>JBJDWY010000102.1:0-8760 GCA_051866255.1 Anaerovibrio sp.
GGAAGCTATGGGCTGGAATGAAGGTCATGCCGCATAAAAGTTGTAAAGTGCTGTTCTAAACGTAAAGAACCATTAACTGTAATATTGCCATTATCAGTATTGCTAAGTTTAGCATCACTGATGTACAGATTATTAAATGTCAAATTTGAACCTACAATGTTTTCCATCATCCTAACATGCACATCACACAAAAAAGTCACGCCACTGACAGTGCTATTGCCCCCCATTGTCCGAAAATCATTTGTGACCGTCAAGGTCGCCCCTGCACCCGCAGCCACGCTTCCTCCACGCACGTTCAAATCCTTCACAGTTACACTGCTATTATCTGCCGTAGCAACAGAAAAAGTTTCCTCTACCCTTAAATTGCCAATTACTTTGCCATCCGCATTAATCATAAAATTCTTGGTAGGTGCAGAGGAAGTAACTGAAGAAAAATCAACAACACGAATATTTGTATCTGCTCCTGTCAAATCTATCGTGTTCATATCACTGCCAATTCCAGGCTGAATATCAACAGCATCAATATCACCACTGCAATATAACGTGCCGTTAGAATATGATATATTAGCCCTAGCATTTTCCCCCGCATCAGCAATCACTGTAAATTTATACAGGGATGCAACTGAATCGAATATTCCAAACAATTCACTATTTTTAACGCTAATACCATTAGCAATAACACTTTCAAATGCGATTTTATCCGCTTCATTATTTATATAAATATCTGCTCTTTGATTAGGTGACGAATGATTTACCAAACTATTCCAAGTTGATAAAAAATCATTTTCGTTACACTGAGCAAGCACATCACTACTGTTCCTATCAGCAAAAATATAATTACCACTATTACCATCATAACTAACACGAAAATCTTGTGCAAAAGCTTCAGCAGGATATATTCCCAGCACCAGCCCTGCGCTCAGTGCCATTCCCACCAACATCTCCAAGCTCTTACTGTGCTTTCTAGTCATAACAAAATCCTCCACCCCTTGTATCATAGCCAATTGCATAATGTGATAAATGCTCTGCCAACAAAACATAATCCATAACCCACTGCTGCCATTTGCACAACTTATCCACATTTGTCTTTCATTATACTACATCTGCCCCCCCCGAACAAGACACGACATACAGTTTTTGACCGAAGTACGCAATAAATTCCCTGCTCCCCTTTCCAGTCCTTTCGCAAAGTCAGATTGATTACCTGGTAGCGTACAGCAGAGTATAGTTGATAACTATGTATATATCTGTTCAGACACAAAGAGGGACAGGTGCGGCATGTACCCAAAGAAAACCTTGAGTGCAGCCTCGCTTCTTAGCGAGTGCGAGCGTAAGCGATGCAGGAGCTTAGAAGCGCGAGGCTGTGCTAAGAGCGAGAGCGAGTTTTCTATGGGTACTGCTGCTACCTGTCCCTTTATAATGTCTGAACAGAGTCCACGAAGTATCAAAATAACAAAATAAAAAAATACGTCACTATATGCACACAGTAACGCTCAACCACTACGACAAACTGAAACAAAAAAATCGCAGTACAGAAGCCCATAGCTTCCATACTGCGATAATTGCTATACTATATAAATGCCTGTCTTTTATGTAACCGGATTGCCAGAAGCATTCAAACGCGCCATGGCACGATGCAGGGCAGCCTCAGCCCGCTTGCCGTCCACAGGGCACTCAGCAGAGGAAGCACAGTTCTTGAACTCCTCCAGGCGCTTCTTGGCACGGTCATAAGCCTTCTGAGCCCTCAGCACGTCAATCTCCACAGGCAGCTCGGCAGCAGAAGCCAGCACGGTAATCTTCTCCGGCTGCACCTCCATAAAGCCGCCAGCTACGGCAATCAAGGACTCAGTACCACCAATCTTGACACGCATGGCATGAGGCACCAGGCCTGTTACCAGCGGCGCATGATGAGGCAGGATGCCCAGCTCGCCAGCTGTGGAACGGACAATCAGCATATTTATATCGGCTGTGTAAACAACCTTGTCAGGAGATACAATCTCTAGCTTGATAGTAGCCATTGATTAGCCCTCCTTCTTCAGCTGCTCCGCCTTTGCAATAACTTCCTCGATGCCGCCCACCATGTAGAAGGCAGCCTCCGGCAGGTCATCATACTTGCCCTCGAGAATTTCCTTGAAGCCGCGGATGGTATCACGCAGCTCTACATACTTACCAGGAGTGCCGGTAAATACCTCTGCTACGGCAAACGGCTGGGACAGGAAACGCTGAATCTTTCTGGCACGGGCAACGGTCAGCTTATCCTCGTCGGACAGCTCCTCCATGCCCAGGATAGCGATGATATCCTGCAGCTCCTTGTACTTCTGCAGCACAGCCTGCACGCCACGGGCTACCTCATAGTGCTCCTGGCCGATAACATTCGGGTCCAGGATACGGGAGGTGGAGTCCAGCGGGTCCACGGCAGGATAAATACCCAGCTCGGCAATCTGACGGGAAAGTACCGTGGTTGCATCCAGATGGGTAAATGTTCCGGCAGGTGCAGGGTCAGTCAGGTCATCCGCCGGCACATATACGGCCTGTACGGAAGTGATGGAACCCTTCTTGGTGGAAGTGATGCGCTCCTGCAAAGCACCGATATCGGTGGTCAGGGTAGGCTGATAACCTACTGCGGAAGGCATACGTCCCAGCAGTGCGGATACCTCGGAACCTGCCTGAATGAAACGGAAAATGTTATCGATGAACAGCAGCACGTCCTGGCCCTGCACATCGCGGAAATACTCAGCCATGGTCAGGCCGGTCAGTGCCACGCGCATACGGGCTCCTGGCGGCTCGTTCATCTGGCCGTATACCAGCGCGGTCTTGTCGATAACGCCGGACTCGGTCATCTCGGACCACAGGTCATTACCCTCACGGGTACGCTCGCCTACACCGGTAAATACGGAATAACCGCCGTGCTGGGTAGCGATGTTATGGATAAGCTCCATGATAAGTACGGTCTTGCCTACACCGGCACCGCCGAACAGACCGATTTTACCACCACGGGAGTACGGCGCAATCAGGTCAACAACCTTGATGCCGGTCTCCAGAATCTGGGTGGAAGTCTCCTGCTCATCGAACTTAGGAGCAGGACGATGAATCGGCCAGAACTCCTTGTTGCCAACAGGGGCAGGATTGTGGTCAACAGTCTGACCAAGAATATTAAATACTCGACCAAGGCAGGCGTCACCAACCGGCACCTTGATAGGCGCGCCGGTATCCACAGCCTCCATACCGCGTGTAAGACCATCAGTAGAGCTCATGGCGATGCAGCGGGTAACGGAATCACCCAGATGCTGCATAACCTCTACCACCAAGTCAATATTCACATCGCCGGCTTTACCCTGGATTGTAACTGCATTGAGGATTTCCGGCAGCTGGCCTGCTGGAAATTCAATATCTACGACAGGTCCGATTACCTGTACGACTTTACCCTTTGCCAATGGTAAACCCCCTTATTTCAGTGCCTCAGCACCACCCACGATTTCAGTAATCTCGCGGGTAATGTTGGCCTGACGAACTTTGTTATAATGCAAATCAAGTTTTGCGATAAGCTCCTGTGCGTTGTCAGTAGCATTGCTCATGGCGTTCATGCGGGAACTGAGCTCGCTGGCTGCTGACTGCAAAAGAGCGGCATAGATTGTAGTAACCAGATACTGCGGCAGCATGAAGCCCAGCACCTCGGCGGCACTTGGCTCATAGATGTACTCTGCATGAGTGCCGCCCTCCCCTGCCAAATCGCTGAAAGGCAGGAGCTTGACGGTTTCCGGCACGCAGCTGATAGCCGACACAAAACGGGTATATACCATGTAGATTTCCTTGACCTCGCCCTCGGTAAAGCGGCTTATAAGGTCAAGGGCAATCTCCTTGGCATTCTCGTAGGAAGGACGCTCGCTGATGCCTGCATAGGACTTCACCACATCATAATCGCGGTTTCTGAAGAAGGTATCCGTCTTGCGGCCCACGGCAACAATCTCCGTAGACGCCTTGTCCTCCACCTGTGCCACAGCCTCCTTGAAGGCGTTGCTGGCATAGGCGCCAGCCAATCCCTTGTCGGAAGCCAGCACCAGGATGAGGCGCTTGCCCTCAGTACGCTTCTCCAGCAGCGGATGGGAAAAATCCCCTGCATTGGCGGCAATATCCGATACTACCTGTGCCATTTTATCTGCATAAGGCTTGTTGGCAACAGCCGCCTCCTTTGCCCGGCGCAAACGGGAGGTTGCTACCATGTTCATAGCATTTGTGATTTGCTGAATACTCTTTACGCTCTTGATACGACGGCGTATATCCTGTAAACTAGCCAAATAAAATCACCTCGCTGCCTTATGCCATTTTATATGTTACGGTTTCCTTAAATTCCTCAATAGACTTGGAAATAGCGGCCTCCAAAGCATCATCCAGCTTCTTCTGCTCCGCAATCTTCGCACCAATATCAGGATGCTCGTTGTGCATGAACTTGATATAGTCGGACTGGAAGGTAACTACCTTCTCCACCGGAATATCGGTGAGGTAGCCACGGACAGCCGTGAAGATTACCAGCACCTGGTCCTCAACGGACATCGGGGAATACTGGGCCTGCTTCAAGGTCTCAACCATGCGGACACCCTTATCCAGCTGTGCCTTGGTAGCTGCATCCAAATCGGAAGCAAACTGGGAGAAGGCTGCCAGCTCGCGGTACTGTGCCAAATCCAGGCGCATGGTACCTGCAACCTGCTTCATGGCCTTGATCTGGGCAGAGCCGCCTACACGGGATACGGAAAGGCCTACGCTGATAGCCGGACGGATACCGGAATAGAAGGCATCGGTCTCCAGCATGATCTGACCGTCAGTAATGGAAATTACGTTGGTCGGAATGTAGGCGGAAAGGTCACCTGCCAGAGTCTCGATGATTGGCAGGGCAGTAATGGAACCTGCACCCAGGTCATCAGACAGCTTGGCGGCACGCTCCAAAAGGCGGGAATGCAAATAGAATACATCGCCCGGATATGCCTCACGTCCTGGCGGCCTGCGGAGCAGCAGGGACATAGCACGGTATGCAGCTGCATGCTTGGTCAGGTCATCGTATACGCAGAGACAGTGGCCGCCCTGGCCCTGCTCATTCTTCTTGTACATGAAATACTCAGCCATGGCAACACCGGCATAAGGAGCCAGGTACTGCAAAGGCGCAGACTCAGCAGCAGTTGCAGCTACCACGATGGAATACTCCATGGCACCTGCATCCTCAAGAGTCTTTACGACACGGGCTACGGTAGAAGCCTTCTGGCCGATAGCCACATAAATGCAGATACAGTTCTGTCCCTTCTGGTTCAGGATGGTATCTACTGCGATAGCGGTCTTGCCGGTACCGCGGTCACCGATAATCAGCTCGCGCTGGCCGCGGCCGATTGGCACCAGGGCATCCAATGCCTTGATACCGGTCTGCAGAGGCTCATGTACAGACTTTCTGTCTGCAATACCAGGAGCGTTGAACTCTACAGGACGGGTCTCGGTGGTGTTGATAGGTCCCTTGCCATCAATAGGACGGCCCAGGGCATCCACTACGCGGCCAATCATGGCCTCGCCCACTGGAACCTGCATGATAGCGCCGGTTCTCTTTACCTCGGCGCCTTCCTTGATCTCGGTCTCGCCACCGAGAATAACGGCACCTACGTTATCCTGCTCCAGATTGAGAACCAGACCATATATATTGTTGCCGAAATCCAGCAGCTCACCTGCCATAGCCTTGTTCAGGCCGTGGATATGGGCGATGCCGTCACCGATTTCGATAACAGTGCCAACCTCATCAACGTTCAGATCAACAGCATAATTCTTGATCTGATCCTTGATGATGGCAGTTATTTCTTCCGGATTCATTTTCATACTTCGCTGTCACCCCAATTTTATCAATTACTTGCCATCAATTCAGCCTTGAGAGCCTGCAAGCGGCCGGTCACACTGCCGTCAATGCGGGTATCACCGATTTTTACCACAATGCCGCCGATAATGGACTTGTCACTGTGGGTGCGGAGGGTAACCTTTTTGCCGGTTACGGACTCCAGCTTGCTGCTCAGGCGAGCCTGCAGCTCTGCCTTCAGGTCATAAGCAGTGGTAACATCGGCAATGATGATACCCTGTGCCTTGTTGGACAGCTCCTGATAGCAGTCGTTAATGGCCTCTAGCAGCCCCATGCGGCGCTTGTCAACCAGCAGAAGCAGAAAGTTCATCATCAAAGGTGAAACCTGGGACTTGAGGAGCTTCAAAAGCACCTCTTTCTTGTCCTGGGGCTGTATCTGCGGATTTGTCAGGAAGTCCTTCAGTTCAGCCTGGGAAAAAATGGCACCGGTCACTTCGCTAAGCTCCCTGCCGTATTTCTCAAGCTGCTTTTCGTCTTGGGCAATCTCAAAAATTGCCATCCCGTATTTACGGGCAAGCTGTATATTTAGCATGGCAAATCACCAATCTTGTCCTTGTCCAGCTGGTCGATAAACTCGCTGACAAGAGCTTCGTTTTCAGCAGCATCCATATTCTTGGAAACAATCTTCTGAGCTGCGGCCATTGACAGGGCTACCATCTGTCCCCGCAATACCTCCACAGCCTGGGCACGCTCACGCTGCAGCTGCTCTGTAGCAGCAGCCTTCATCTGCTTAATCTCAGCATTGGTCGCCTGGATTTTCTCAGCATGCTCGTCCTGAGCGCGCTTCTCGGCCTTGTCCATAATTTCCTGGGCCTTGGTGCGTGCAGTGGCAAGCTGCGCCTTGTACTCCTTCAGAGTAGCTTCGGCGGCTGCTGCATCCTCATCAGCTTTTTTGATGCTGCCGGCAATACGCTGGGAGCGTTCCTCCAGCATCTTTACAATCGGCTTGTAGGCAACCAAACGGAGAACGACAACCAGAATCAAGAAGTTCAGCATCTGAGCAACCAGTGTTGCATTAATATCTATCAATTCTATTGCCTCCTCTAAAAATCACACCACAAATAGGTTTCTTATTTGATGAGTGGATTTGCAAAGAGCATGATCAGGGCAATAACGGTTGCGATAATTGCCATGGACTCTACCAGACCGATAGAAATCAGGGTGTTGGTGAACAGCACGTTCTTTGCCTCAGGCTGACGAGTCAGGCCCTCGATGAACTTGCTTGCTACAAGGCTATCGCCGAGACCGGCACCAATTGCTGCCAAACCCATAGTAATACCTGCGCCCAGCAGAGCGGCTGCTACCATAATTGCGTTTTCCATTAGAAAAATCCTCCTCTAGTAAATCATGAATAATAAATTAAGATAAGAACTACTATTCTTCACTTTCCTTGACCGCGTTGGCTAAGTAAGCCAGGGACAGGCTGGTGAAGATGAAAGCCTGAACTCCGCCGATAAAGATACTGAAGGCCAGCCATACTACAGATGGAATAGGCATCCAGATTGGCACCAGCTTCAGCAGGATGATGATGAGAATCTCACCTGCCATGATGTTGCCGAATAGACGGAAGGACAGGGTGATAGGCTTTGCGACCTCCTCAATGGCGTTGATGACCACGAACGGCGCTACCGGCTGGAAGAAATGCTTGATGTAGTGCATTCCCTTCATGTAGATGCCGAGAACATGGACAATGAGTACCATCAGCAGAGCAAGCCCCAGTGTGGTGTTCAGGTCATTTGTCGGGGATGCCATCCTAGGCACCAGACCAAGCCAGTTGGAAATCACCAGGAACAGGAACAGGGTAACAATCAAAGGCGTCAAAAAATCGCCTCTGGTTCCCAGGTTGTTGTGTACCTGCTCGCGGAGCCAGACGATGAGCATCTCAACCACATTCTGGGCGCCTGTCGGCACCAGCTTGAGACTCCTGGAAGCCAGAAAAGCAATCAGAATAACGATTGCCATGGTAATCCAGGTCATCACCAGGGTTTCCCAATTGAAGGTCAGACCGGCAAACTGCACTGTTTCGCGAACACCGATTTCGTGCATATACCTCTACCTCCTTTGTGGTGCAGTGCGCTGTCTTGCGGGGCAGCGACTGTCACACCCCTCGAAATTTCATGACATTTTTATTGGCGGAAAAGCTTCCTGTTGACCAGCATCAGGAGCACCATGCCCAGCACATAGACAATGCCGAAGCCTGCCACCGTGGCAAGAAACTGCCCGAAGGACACCTGAATAGCCGCCCAGAACACAGCACCCATCAGCAAGAGCCGCAAAACAGCCCCTACCAGGACCTGCTGCTTGGCCTGGGAGACGGTCATATCCGCGCTGCGCCACAGCCTGCCAAACATTACGCCATACCAGGCCATTCCCGTGGCATAGCCTGCCACAAGGCCTCCCAAAAGCTCCGGCCTGCCCATGCCCCACAAAGTGCTTCCGCACAGCAGGGTGCAGACAGCCAGTGCCTTCATCAGCTGCCTGGTACCTGTCAATAAAATTTCCCTCATATTCCTCCTCCGACGAAAAATCGTCATCGTTTGAATATTATTTAAATCAACAGACAAATATAATAGCCCATTGACCATGACATTATACCATAAATTCTGCTAACAATACACTGTAAAATCATAAATTTTAAAAATAATTTAGGGGAATTTTACTTTAACGTTGTGGCGGAGTAAAAGTTGAAATTTCGTTAGGCATGTAATGAAATTTCATGCAATCTGTAATCTGCAAGCTACAATCAGTGTTCTATATTCTATATTCTGTGTTCTGTCTCCTGCCTCCTGCACTCTGTTCAGACATAAAAAGGGACAGGCAACGGCAGTACCCATAGAAAACTCGCTCTCGCTCTTAGCACAGCCTCACGCTTCTAA
>JBJDWY010000103.1:0-8612 GCA_051866255.1 Anaerovibrio sp.
TCAAGGTTTTCTTTGGGTACATGTCGCGGCCTATCCCTTTTTTAGTATGAACAGATATAACAAAAGCATTTATCCGTGCTTCATCAGCTCGTCACATAGCGGTAATAGCTGTTCTAGTCTAGCTACAATTCGTTTCTGCTCAGCTAATGGTGGCAAAGGTATCATAAAATTCTTAGTTTTCTCAGCACTCAAGCCTTCTCTAGACACACCAACTTGAACAGACATAATCATCTGCTGTATATATGGCGAAATTAAAACCATATGTACATAATGTCTGCATAAAGGCTCAATATTTCTAATTATCAGTATATGCTGATTTATATTTGCTACATCAAAATCATCAGGTACAATAGAGCATCTACCAATAGAACCACCAGTAATATTAAGAAGTATATCTTTTGGAAAGACTATACTGCCAGATTTCTGCTTATTCATATCTTCCGAGATATAAACTATACCAGCAAAATGAATGCCATCATTGTACACATTCTGAGAACGTAGAAACTTTACTCCATTTTCTTGATATGCAGTTCTCCCACCACTAGGTGTGCTACCAGCACCAATTTTTCTTGTAATATCCCCTAGCCTTACCCACCCCCAATTATCAGGTATCTCAAAAGGAATTTCATCTTCTGTAATTGGTGGCAACGGCTTTTCCTTCTTGATTTTCTTTTCCTTTATCAGCTTGGCTTTTTCTGCCTTGATTTGTTTCAGCAGGTCAGCGGCGTTACCATCTTCTAAGCGTTGTTCCACCAATTTACCTTCTATTGCCATCTGCAAAAGGCTGTTTTTTAGATTTACAGGGAATTTCTTATTTAACTCCTGCAACTCATTATAAGCTTTTTCATAGGCATCAACAAAAGGTAATATTTCCTCTAAGCGAGCCACAATGCGTTTTTGCTCCCCTAATGGCGGAATAGGAATACATAAATTTTTCAATTTACCTAAATATATACCACCTTGAGCAGTTCCAGATGATTTTTTCATATTATTTTGATATGATGAAGTTTTTAACACAGTACCAATGTATTCATTAAGGCAAGAAGTATTAATAATTGCAATACTACGCTGTGCTATAACCTTATCATTATGATAATAATATGCAAGATTCCCAATGGAACCACCAATTATCCCCAATATTATATCTCCAAAACTAATATTTGTTCTTTCGTTTTCTTTTAGAAATCCTTTTTCATCAGTGTATCTATTGACATTATCAAAAGTAATAATATTATTTTTGATATTCATTGCACTGATTACTTTATAACCACTACCACTATTAGGTGGCGGATTATGCGAACCATCTGTCAACTTCAATGATACATTTCCTAACCTTACCCATACCCAATTATCAGGTATCTCAAAAGGAACTTCATCCTCCCCAATTTCCGGCAACGGCTTTTCTTTCTTGATTTTCTTTTCCTTTATCAGCCTGGCTTTTTCGGCCTTGATTTTTTTTAGCAGGTCAGCGGCGTTGCCGTCTTCCGGCAACTGCCTGGTGAGTTTTCCTTCTATTGCCATTTGCAAAATGCTGTTTCTTAGCTGCTGTGGTGTCATACTTTTTCCTCCAGCATTGACTCAATGGTGGCCAATATATCATCTATTTTCGTGTTGAGATAGGCACGTCTTTCTTTGTAGTTTTCGATTAATTCATCTGCTGGCAGTATTTCTTCTTCCTCATGGGGGAAACCGCACAAATCAAGATTGTAGTTATTCTCCCTGATTTCATCAGCGGAGAATTTTTTTGCCTTGTCCCAGCCATCTTCCACGATTTCTTTTCTGTCATCCCACCATGCCATGACCGGCTGGAAATGCTCCAGCTTCATAGGCTTTGTCTTGGAAAAATGCTTGTAGCCCTCCGGCATGTCAAGGCGATAGTACCAGGTGCTTTCCGTAGGCTTGGTGTTATCAAAGAAAAGAATGTTGGTGGTGATGCTGGTGTATGGTGCAAAAACGCTGCCCGGCATACGGATAATTGTATGCAGGTTGAAGGTATCCAGCAGCTTTTTCTTGATGCTCAGCTTGGCATTATCGTTGCCAAACAGGAAGCCATCCGGCAAGATTACGGCAGCCCTGCCATTTTGCTTGAGCCTGTACATAATAACGGACATAAAAAGGTCTGCCGTCTCACTGCTGGCCAAATCATCAGGGAAATACCCCTTTACACTGGCATCTTCATGTCCGCCATAAGGGGGATTCATGAGAATAACATCAAATTTATCCTCATCGGTATAATCCAGAACATTTTTCAGCAATGAATTGGCATGATTGATATTTGGATTTTCCATGTCGTGCAACAGCATATTGGTGATGCACAGCAGGTACGGGAACGGCTTTTTTTCCACGCCATAGATGGAGCTGTCCACCAGCGCATTATCCCTGGTATCTACCACCTGCTTGCGAAGTTCACTTAGCCAGCTTGTCAGAAAGCCGCCGGTGCCACAGGCAAAATCCGCCATCATTTCACCCAGCCGCGGCTTAATCATCAGTGCCATAAATTCCGTTACGGCACGGGGCGTGTAAAACTCACCTGCGGAACCTGCCGCCTGCAATTCCTTGAGGATAGTCTCATAAATATCCCCAAAGGCATGGCTCTCCTTGGTATCTTCAAAATCAATCTCGTCCACCACGTTGATGACCTGGCGGAGATACACGCCGTCCTTCATGTAGTTGTTGGCATCCTCAAAAGCAGCCAGCACAATGGCTTTCCTGATAGGCGTATTGGCATCCACCTTGATACCATGCACGGCAACACCGCCATCAGCACCCTTGACATCCTTTCCCTTCAGCACAGGAAACAAGGTATTATTCACAAAATCCAGCAGCTTGTCACCCGTGAGGGAATTGTCTTCCACCCAGTTGCGCCAGCGGCATGCCTCCGGAATAATGGACTCATAGCCTTCGTCATCAAACTCCCAGTCCTGTTCCTTGGCATCATACACCTTCAAAAACAAAATCCACACCAGCTGCTCAATCCGCTGGGCATCACCGCTGATACCGGCATCCATCCGCATAATATCCCTGATTTTTTTGACAAAACCGCTAACTGCCATACTTAACCTACCTCATCTTCATACAAACGCTTTTTTAATTCCAACACAGCTTCCCTGTATTCCCTGCTGCCCCCAAAGAGCCTGGCTATCCTGCTGGGCTTGCCGAACTTGCCAAAATCTGCCAGCTTGAGGACTTCCGTCTTCTCAATCTCCTTGATGCCCAAATCCATGTATTTCTGCAAAAGAATTTCCAGCACTTCCCTGGCTGCACCGCTAAACCTGCTGAAAATATCCTTCTTGCGGGTATTGTTTGCCCTCTCCCTGCGTGTCAGCGGCTTCTTGCCATAGGCAATATAGCAGATAAAATCAAAATCATCCACATCCGCCATGCCCTGCTCCGCCTTTAGCTTGTCCAAATCAATGCCTGCCCTGGCAAGCTGCTCCGCTATCACGGCCTTTTTCTCCGCGCTGTTCCACTTGCGGATAAAAGCCTGCAAGGAAGCATATTCACCGATAATGTTGGCTTTGGTGTAATCAATAATATTTTCCTGCACCAAAAGCTTCCCCTTGGTATCGTAGACTGCAACAGATTCATTGATAACGCTGACTTTGCAGCCATCCTCCCGGACATAGTACACCACCCTGTCCCCCGGCCCGGCAGAAGCTGGGGCAGTGCCAGTGCCATCATTGCCACCGATATCATTATTGCCATCATCACCATCATGGTTATCCTCACCGCTGGTATTACCTGTGCCGAAGCCATCCTCCTGCTCTATAGGGCCATCCCAATCCGGGTCGGCAAACAGCGAGGTAATATTGCGGAAATCCATCACCATGAAACTCAGCTTGCCTTCTTTTTCACGCAGGCGGGTTCCCCTGCCAATAATCTGTTTGAAGGTGGTCATGGAAGCAATCATCTTGTCCAGCACAATCAGCCTGGTCATTTTGCAATCCGCACCAGTAGTGAGCAAATCTGATGTGGTAGCAATCACAGGGTACTGTGCCGAAGCCGAAATAAAATATTTCAGCTTGCTTTTGCCATACACATCACTGCCGGTAATGCGAACTACATAATCAGGATTCTGCTGCACCATATCCTGATTGCAATTCACCAGTGCCACCCTCATACGCTCGGCATGTTCCTCTGTAGCACAGAAAACTATCGTCTTCTGCATCCTGCCGGTCTGCTTCAGATACTTGGTAATCGTTGCGGCCACCTGATTTATCCTATCCTGCAAAATGAGGTTATAATCGTAATCCCGATTATTATATACCCTGTCCTCAATCTCATTGCCAAAGTAATCCCGCTGGCCTGCCACGGGACGCCAGCCCTCGGATATATCCATAGTCACCTTGATAACCTTGAAGGGAGCCAGAAAACCGTCATTTATGCCGTCATTGAGGCTATACACATACAAAGGCTCGCCAAAGTAATCAATATTTGACACATATTTCGTTTCTTTCGGGGTAGCAGTCATGCCTATCTGGGCTGCCCCAGAGAAGTATTCCAGCACCCTGCGCCAGCGGCTTTCTTCCTTGGCTGAACCCCTGTGGCACTCATCCACGATAATCAGGTCAAAGAAATCCGGAGCAAACCAATCCCGGAAATGTTCCTCATCCCCATCCCCCACCATCTGCTGGTACAAGGCAAAATACACCTCATAGGAGCCAATCGTGGTCTTATCGTCCCTGGCAAAATTGATTTTGTGGATAGTCCTGCTCAAAGGGGCAAAATCCTGCTCTATGGTCTGGTCAACCAGCATATTCCTGTCAGCCAGGTACAGTATCTTTTTCTTCATGCCTGCTTTCAGCAGCCTGTAGACAATCTGAAAAGCCGTATACGTCTTGCCTGTGCCCGTTGCCATCACCAAAAGGAGCCTGTCCTGCCCCTTGGCAATAGCCTCAACTGTCCTATTGATGGCAATCCGCTGGTAGTAGCGCGGTGAATATGAGCCCATACCCATATAATATGGCTGCTCAATAATGGCTGCTTCCGCAGGTGAAACACCTTCCCCATGATTGGCTTCCTGCTTGAATCTCGCCAAAAGCTCAGCTTCACTAGGAAATTCTGCCAAAGAAAATTCCCGTTCCGTGCCAGTCAGGAAATCATGCTCGGCAAAGCCGTCTCCATTAGAACTATAGGCAAAGGGAATATCCAGCATTTGGGCATAAGTCATGGCCTGCTGCAAGCCATAGGAAACGGTGTGATTATTGTCCTTCGCTTCCACTACTGCCACAGGCTTGTTATCTGACATATACAGCAAATAATCCACCCTTTTAGGATTTTCCCTAAAAGTCATATTCCCCTTGATATTTACCCTGCCATCCGTAATCCGCGTTTCCATGGTGATTCTGCCAGCATCCCATTTTGCAGTAATGGCAGGCGTTATATATTGAAAATTTACATCTTCCTCAGACATCTGCTTTTTAGACAAAATCGCAGCCATATCATCGCCCCAAATCCATACATGCCCCACATCTCATTTTCTTTATTGTAGTAATGATTTTTCCTATTGTCCACTAATTCAGCAGCAATCCGGCTTTTCTCGCCCGCCGCCTCATCTCCAGCAGTCCTTCCATGATTTTCAGGTCATCCATCAGCTGCAGTCTTTTCTCAGGACAATCCAGCTTCGCAAGAAGGCCGGGGGCCAGTTTGCTACCCTTTTTCTCAGCCTTGCGAAGCCAATACCTGCTCTTTTCCAAGTCCGGCATAAGCAGCTTCCCCTGCAAATACATAGCTCCCAGGACAAACATGGCCTCACAGACACCTTTTTCGGCACCTTCTATCAACCGCCCAGCTTCTGGCAATACATAATTCAGATATGACTTTTCATCAAGAAACTCCATCCAGGGCGGTGCCTCCAGCCTATATTGCCTTTTTCCATTCAGGAGCTCCCCAAAACGGGTATACCAGCCATTACGGATATCCTCATCGGCCAGCCCGGTCAATTCCTCAAAGGTCATCTTTTGATATGCTTCAGCATTCATAAGTTTTCTGACTTCATAGGATAAATTTTCCGGCTCTATGCCGGCAGACCTGATACATTCTTCCAGGCATTTGCTCCCAATCCTCAGGCCCTTTACATGTGCCCAATAGGCAAGATATTCCAAAAGCGTGCCACGCAGCTCACGATTGCAATAGCCTGACGCCTGCACTATGGCATTTTGGTCTTTGACCTCTATGCAGGCCAGATATTTGCCATCCTTTTTCATATAAAATATAGCTGATATATAATGCACTACATCCCATCTATAAGAAGCGACACAATTACACAAGGCACTGCCTATTTCATATAAATCATCAGTGTCCTTGACCAGATGGAACTCATAACCATCTATGCTGCATTCACAATTCAGCATTGTCCGCCCATGCCGCAGCTTATTATCATCATATTCCAGCTTGACATTCTGATATTTCTGGCGATTTACTGCTTCGGCCATCAGGTCATGCACCAGCCTGGTTTCCCCCTGAGCCAGCAAAAGTTTCAAGATATCCTCGGAAAAAAGGTCCTGATAATCATACAGCATACACAGTATATCCCAGACATATTCATTCCAGGGATTTAAGGACAGCCTGCTAAATACTTTGACAAAATGTTTTTCGCCCTTGCGCTCCAAAATAAACCTTGCATATCCGCCAAGAAACTGCCAGCCACGACCGCTTTCACAACAGTCTATAACAACCCCGTCCGGCCGAAATACTGCCCTGAAATTTGCCAAATAAACATTAAAGATAGTCCTGTCATAACCGAAAAACTTCTGTATATGATTTATATCCTGGAGCCCCCACTGCTTCAGGATAAGAAATATCACCGGCGCATATGGATTGAATGAATATGCCCTCCGCAAGCTTTTGGGTGGATTTTCTATGCCCAAAAGCTGGCACAACGGCTTGAAATTATCCTTCTGTTGCCAAGGAAAGTGCTTTTCAAAAACATCTTTCCCGAGGAAATTACGCAGATAGGTGATATTTACATCAAATGGCCTGCTGATAAACCTGTCTGGAAAATCCACTCCTTCCACAGCAAGCAATACACTGGGCGTAATGCCAAAAGCCCTGCCTGCCCCCTCCTGCAGGAATTTTACCATGCTCTGCATAACAACCGGCGGAATATGGACAACATCGTATCTGCGATAAGCAGTATAGGAATTGCTGTTGTAATAAAGTAAATCCTCACGGGCTTTCAGCAGCCTTCTGGTAGCCACATCCATGGAAAATGACATAGTCCGGAACTGCAATCTGGATGATAGAGGCGCATTACCATAATATGGCACTCTTAGAGAGCCGCACAGCATATCCAGGGCAAACAAGACATAGGAATTTTCTTTCTTCCTGCAAATGCGCCAGCGAAAAGGAAAAATTGCCCTGTCCATATTCAAGGAAATTTGCCGTTCAAATTTATCAGAAAGGTCATGGTAGCACACCAAGCCCTGAAATCCTTCAACTGACTGCATCCCTTCTATCTGCCGCCAGTGCCTGTCCTTGCTATCGTAAAAAAAGCAATCATCAAAATGATACAGCACAATACCGCAGGCAATCTTCTCCAAATCCTCTGTCTTATACGTTTCATCCTCACAAGTTACCCAGGTATTATTTTTTATGTCCTGAACAAAAACCATGCTCTCCACATATCCCACCTCCGTTCCTGCATATTCATCCGAACACTGATTAGACAAATATACGATATGTGGCATATAATACGCTGTATATACGCTTTGACATATTATCTGTGACATATCGTACAGGTTATATGCTATATGGTATTAATTCGACATAATCAAATAATTTCCTGCCTTGAAACCCTATGATAATTGAAAATTACACCGTATTGTGCTACAATTCCATAAAAGGAGTCCTGCTCTGATGGAGAAGTCGTACTATCAGCAGTAGGTGCAGAACGGACGAAGGCATCTGCACTGTCAGGGTTCCTTTTTGAAGGGACTCTGCTCTGATGGAGAAATCGTACCATCAGCAGTAGGTGCAGAACGGACGAAGGCATCTGCATCGTCAGGGTTCCTTTTTTGTTGTCCAAAATAGTTTCAACAATTTCAACTCACACGCCCCCCGCGGGGCGTGACATGGTCAGACTGTGGTCGAATGTGGGCAACTATCATTTCAACTCACACGCCCCCCGCGGGGCGTGACATTGTAGTATACTATCCATAGTAAATGGATTTAATTTCAACTCACACGCCCCCCGCGGGGCGTGACAAAAAGTTATTGACAAACAAAAATTAATGTGGTAATTTCAACTCACACGCCCCCCGCGGGGCGTGACAGGGAGTTTGAATTATGTATAAAATAAGAGTATGTAATTTCAACTCACACGCCCCCCGCGGGGCGTGACAACATGTATAGAATTATTGGTAGATTTTTTGATATTTCAACTCACACGCCCCCCGCGGGGCGTGACCCCTGAAGAGATAACGGAAGAGGATATAGCGATTTCAACTCACACGCCCCCCGCGGGGCGTGACTTAATGTGGTAAAGTATAGACAATACCTAAACAAATTTCAACTCACACGCCCCCCGCGGGGCGTGACTTGCCGTTCTCTTTTTCTTGACTAGCCGCAAAATAAAATTTCAACTCACACGCCCCCCGCGGGGCGTGACACAA
>JBJDWY010000104.1:0-8438 GCA_051866255.1 Anaerovibrio sp.
GGTAGCGTACAGCAGAGTATAGTTGATAACTACGTGCATATCTGTTCAGACACAAGAAAGGACAGGTGCGGCATGTACCCAAAGAAAACCTTGAGTGCAGCCTCGCTTCTTAGCGAGTGCGAGCGTAAGCGACGCAGGAGCTTAGAAGCGCGAGGCGCAAGGGGTGACGAAACCCTATCGACATGAATTAGTTTCGAGGATAAATCCTTGTATGCTAGGCGGAGGAGGAAGGCATGGTGGTTCCATGCCGACCGACGACAACAACGCAGACAAGGATTTAGACCGAAAATAATCATGGAAATAGGGTTTTGTCACCCCTCCGAGCGCGAGCGAGTTTTCTATGGGTACTGCCGCTGCCTGTCCCTTTTAAATGTCTGAACAGAGTCCACGAAATATCAAACTACGTCATCAGTATATGCACGAAGTAACGATCAACCACTACGAAAAACTGAAATAAAAAATAACAACTCCGCGGTGTGGATGCGGAGCTGTTATTTTTTAAGGGATTATAGGATGTTTAAGTAACGACAAGCGTTAAAGGGGATAACAAAATTACAAGATGCTGATTACAGCACACATAGCAACCATAGCAGCAAATACGCCTACGCGCATGGCCATGGCACCGAAGGAAAAATCAGTGCTGAAGGCTTCCAGCTTAGGGAGCACATTCAGGCTGAATGCCTCGGAGCCGGTAACACCAGCAGCTGCCACAGCAGGGTTTAACATGGTTTTCATGATAATAGCCTCCCTTCCATCACTTGGAATTGTATAGCTCAACCGTAAATCTCCTTGAATACTTGGGAGGTTTTTCAGCTGATGCCTTGCTTTCCTTTGATGATTTAAGTATACTGTAAAAAATGAAAAATATCTAATGCACAAACGACAGAAAATGTTCTAAAAGCGACAAAAATCAAGAATTTGTGAATTTTGTATACAAAGCTGCAGGATGCTTTTGATGAGCATGGCAGGACTGGCAAAGTGTGTATGTATTTTCTGCTTGGAGGAGGTGGCTGGCATGATTCAGCAGATGACGGCTATGCGGATAGCTGCTGACAAGGAGAAGGAGCAGCGGCATGAGACACCGCTTTTTCCTTGCAGCGTGTATGTTACTGACTGGCAGAGGGGCAGCATCGAGGGGTGCCCCTGGCATTGGCACAAGGATTTGGAGCTGATGTATCTGGCGGCAGGCAGCGTGCAGGTGGAGTGCAGCGGACAGCAGACTGTCCTGAAGGAAGGGGACGGACTGTTTTTTAACAGCAAGGTGCTGCACCGCTACCAGGTGGTGGGGGATGAGCCCTGCCATGTATGCTACCTGATTTTTAACCCGGATTTCGTTACCGGTGGGGCAGGCACTATCTATCATCAGAAATATATTCAGCCGCTGGTGTCGGATGCCAGCTATCCCTGCCAGTTTCTGTACGGCACAAGGCATAAGGACGAGGGGATTATCGGCAGGATAAGGGCGGCATTCGAGGCGGCACGTCAGGGTGAGGCAGGCTATGAATACGATGTCAGGTACAATGTCAGCAAGGCACTTTTGCAGCTCTTGCTGGATTATCAGCCCCTGGCGCTGGCATCAAAGCATCTGACGCCCCGGATGGAAAGACTGCAGGAAATGCTGGATTTTCTGCACTGGCATTTCAGCGAGGATATTTCCCTGGTGCAGCTGGCGGAAAGTGCCGGTGTCAGCAGCCGGGAGGCACAGCGGTGCTTCAGGGATATACTGCACATGTCCCCCATGGAGTATTTGCATCAGTACCGGCTGCAGGTGGCGGAGGAGCTTTTGCTGGGAACAGCTGACTCCGTGCTGGATGTGGGCATCAGCTGCGGCTTCCCCAATCCCAGCCATTTCATCAAGTCCTTCAGGAAATACCGGGGCTGTACTCCCCGGGTGTTCCGCCAGCGGAATGTATGAGAGTCCTGCCGGTTTTTCAGAACGGACTATGTGAAGGGGAATTTGTCAAGAGAACAGAGGGAGTTTATCCACATTTTGTTCAAAATGTGGATAAAACTGTGGATAAGCTGTTAGTGTATGTGCATAATTCTGTGAGTTATGCACAGGTATGATATAGGTATGATACAGGGCGGATATGTACAGGCAGGTCAGGTATGATATGCAAGGGCATGCCGGGCAGGCAGGGGATGGCAGTATGCCTGTCAGGGCATAATTTTAATGATTTTTTCCTGAAAATCGTATATAATGTACCTATGTGTATTTACGGAACAGGGTGACAGGCGGAGGGCTTTATGAGGGAATGGAGTGTTTGGCGAAAGAGGATTGTTTCAGCGGCTGTGCTGGGGTGCGCAGGGCTTTTGCTGACTGTGAATACGGCACTGGCATTTACAAATCTGCAAAAAAATTCCAGGGGGCCGGAGGTGCTGCAGGTGCAGAAATGCCTCAAGGCGCTGGGGTACAGCATCCCGGAGCTGGATGGTGTCTTCGGCAACAGCACCTATCGGGCGGTGATGGCTTTTCAGCGTTCCAACAAGATCAAGATCACGGGGGTTGTGGATAAAAAAACCTACAACGCCCTGCAGGTGGCAAGGCGGAATTTTGAGCTGAATGGCGGCCTGGAAGGGGAAACCGCCGGGGCAGGCCGCGCGGATGATGGGGACAGCTGGCAGGATATGAAGGGTTCTGCTGTGAATGTGCCTGAAAGCCAGCCTTTTTTGCTCCGGGACAACGTGCCAAATGTCATCAGGACGGCGAGGAAATACATCGGTGTTCCCTACAAGTTTGGCGGTGATACCCCCAAGGCTTTTGACTGCTCCGGCTATTTGCAGTACGTTTTTGCCAGGCACGGCATGAATCTGCCCCGGACGGCGGATTTGCAGTTCAAGCTGGGGCGCAGCGTGCCGGCCAGCAGGCTGGAGGCAGGTGACCTGGTATTTTTCAGCACCTACGAGCCGGGAGCTTCCCACTGCGGCATTTATCTGGGCAACGGTGAGTTTATCCACGCTTCCTCCAGCAAGGGGGTCCGTGTGGACAAGCTGAATGATGACTACTGGAAGGCAAAATACTATGGCGGCAAGCACATAGTGAAGTGAGATTATCCACAGCTCTTGTGGATAGAAAACTCACTTATCCACAAAAATTTATATTAGTGCAGACTTATGCAGCTTGTTTGGTAAATTTGGCTGTCAGCAGCTAGGGATTATTGCAGCCCTAGCTGTTTTATTGTGTATATAGTGGTATAATTATGTATAGGTATGCATAAAGCCTGTGAATATGCTGTGGATAGCAATTACTATATGTTGTGTTCAAATTTGACATGGGACACTATATATTGTAAAATCTAGGTTGTAAACAAGATATATTAATTAAACGGAGAGAGTCGGAGTATGCAAAATATACGAAAACGCAATGGAGATATTGTCCCATTTGTCAGAAAAAAGATAGAGGATGCCATTCACAAGGCAAATCTGGAGTCCATCGACGAAACCTTTGATGGACCGATTCTGAATATGCTTACGGATGATGTGGTAGCTGCCATCAGCAGCCAGGAGATTCCGGCAGTGGAGTTCATCCAGGATACGGTGGAGCAGGTGCTGATCAAGCATAATTACGCCAGCACTGCCAAGGCATTCATTCTTTACCGGGCGGAGCACACCAAGATGCGCCAGGCTCAGGGGGATCTGATGGACATCTATGATGAGCTGACCTTCAAGAAGGCTGCCGATGCGGACATCAAGCGTGAGAATGCCAATATTGATGCGGATACTGCCATGGGAACCATGCTGAAATACGGTTCAGAGGGTTCCAAGTATTATATTGACAACTATATTTTGCCGAAGGATATTGCGGCAGCCCATGCTGACGGCGATATCCATATTCATGACAAGGATTTTTATATGCTGACGGAGACCTGCTGCCAGATTAATCTGCTGAAGCTGTTTAAGGGCGGATTTTCCACGGGGCATGGCTTCCTGCGGGAGCCAAATGATATCCGTTCCTATGCGGCTTTGGCGTGTATTGCTATTCAGGCCAATCAGAACGAGATGCATGGCGGACAGGCGGTGCCGAATTTTGATTATTCCATGGCACCGGGAGTGGCAAAGACCTTCCGCAAGCAGTATTTTGAGTATCTGGCCTCCTTCATGAGAGCGGTATTCATGATGAAGATGGAGGATTCCCGCCTGCTGGCAAGGGAGGTTCGCCGCAGCATTCCTTTGGAGCTTACCATGTCCAATATTGACGAGTATCGTCAGAGGCTGGTGGATTTCCTGCCTCATCATCAGGCAAGCCACAACTTTGAGTGGATTTCTCCGAACCAGACGGAGCGTGCTCACAAGTTTGCGGTGGAGTCGGCACTGGATGCTACGGACAGGGCTACCTTCCAGGCCATGGAGGCGCTGATTCACAACCTGAATACCATGAATTCCAGGGCCGGTGCCCAGGTGCCGTTCAGCTCCATCAACTACGGCACGGATACCTCCCCGGAGGCGCGAATGGTGATGCGCAACCTGCTGAAGGCTACCGAGGCAGGCCTTGGCAACGGGGAGACGCCGATTTTCCCTGTACAGATTTTCAAGGTCAAGGAAGGTGTCAACTACAATCCGGGGGACCCGAACTATGATTTGTTCCAGCAGGCCATGAAGACCTCCGCCAAGAGGCTGTTCCCGAATTTCAGCTTTTTGGATGCACCGTTTAACCTGGAGTATTACAAGCCTGGGGATTATAACTCCGAGGTGGCATATATGGGCTGCCGTACCCGCGTTATGGGCAACGTGCATGACCCTGAGAAGGCTGTTACCTGCGGCAGGGGCAACCTGAGCTTTACCAGCATCAACCTGCCGCGCCTGGCAATCAAGGCAGGCCATGACATCCAGAAGTTCTATCAGGAGCTGGATGGGCTGATTGAGCTGGTATTCCGCCAGCTGCTGCACCGCTTCAAGATACAGTGCAGCAAGAAGGGGCGCAATTATCCGTTCCTCATGGGACAGGGCGTGTGGATTGATTCTGACAACATCGGCCCTGATGACAGCGTGGCAGAGGTGCTGAAGCATGGTACTTTGTCCATGGGCTTTATCGGCCTGGCTGAGTGCCTGACCGCCCTGACCGGCAAGCATCATGGCCAGTCTGCCGAGGCGCAGAAGCTGGGGCTGGAGATTGTCAGCTACATGAGAAAGCGCATGGATGAAAAGTCGGAGCAGACCGGCCTGAACTTTACCCTGCTGGCTACGCCTGCCGAGGGTCTCAGTGGCCGCTTTGTCCGCATTGACAAGAAGGTATATGGCGAGATTCCGGGGGTTACGGACAAGGATTATTATACCAACAGCTTCCATGTGCCGGTGGGCTACGGCATCTCGGCGGCAGAAAAGGTCAAGCTGGAGGGGCCGTATCACGCTATGACCAATGCAGGCCATATCAGCTATGTGGAGCTGGATGGGGATCCATCCAAGAATATCAAGGCATTTGAGGCGGTTATCCGCTGCATGCATGATAATGGTATCGGCTATGGCTCCGTGAACCATCCGGTGGACCGGGATCCTGTCTGCGGCTACAATGGTATTATTGATACGGTATGCCCTCGCTGCGGCCGCACCGAGGCGGCTCACAGGATGCGCAAGGTAGTGCCACGCATCAGGATAAAGCAGCCTGTCCGCTGCAGCCTGGGTGATGAATGAGAAGTTAGATTGCCTGCGGGCGATTTTTATGATGAAAGGAATGTTTAGCATGGTTGTGAATGGCATTAATGTAACTATCAGCGGTATTAACGATATGTCTGAGCAGGAAGTTGTGGCTTATATTGATATGCTGCAGGATGAAAATCAGGATGAGCTGTCCCAGCTGACGATTTCCCCTGCTGAAAACGGCGAGGTTAATCTGGATTATGTGCTGCAGCCAGCCAGGTTCGAGCGCATCCGCCGCATCACCGGCTACCTGGTAGGCACTATTGACCGCTGGAATAATGCCAAGCGGGCAGAGGAGCATGATCGCGTAAAGCATGGACTCAACTAAGCCGATTACGGAAAAGGAGGCAGCTAGGGAGCAGGGATTCATCAGGCAGCTAAGTGTGCCAGGGGGCAGGCTGCGGATTGCCGGGACGGTGAACGATTCCATCGTTGATGGGGAGGGCTACCGCTATTCGATTTTTACCCAGGGCTGCCCTCATGGCTGTCCCGGCTGCCACAACCCCCAGACCCATGATTTTCAGGGAGGCCGGGAGGTGGAGCCTGACAAAATCCTTCGGGCTGTGCTGGCAAACCCGTTGCTGGAGGGGGTGACCTTCAGCGGCGGTGAGCCTTTCTGCCAGGCGGCTGTGCTGTCGGGGATGGCGGCGCAGCTCCATGAGAACGGGCTGAACATCTGGTGCTACAGCGGCTATACCTATGAGCAGCTGGCAGGGTGCCGTGAGCAGGCGGTGCGGCATCTTTTGCAGCAGGTTGATGTGCTGGTGGACGGACCTTATCTGGAGGCGCAGCGGGATCTGACCCTGAGCTTCCGGGGCAGCGGCAACCAGCGGCTGATTGATGTGCCGGCATCACTGAAAAGCGGCGGCGTGGTACTTTATCAGCCTGAGGGATAATGGGACAGGCTGAATAATGAGAATAATGCAAAAAGCCGTTATTTTCACATCAAGTGAAGATAACGGCTTTTTGTGTGCAGCTAGAATAGTTTTAGATTTAATGAGGGGTTATCCAGATTAAACATAAAATATCGTCTTGGGAAGCGTGTTGCATTCTCAGGGCGATATTTTTTGTGAGTTTGGATTTATATTATAATTTTTTTGCTAAAAGTGGTATAATAACCCACATGAGTTTGTTGCAATTATATCAGGCTTATATTTTTTAGGAAGGGTGATGTTATGCAGAAAAAGCATTTGTATTTTATCGCGGCGATACATCTCTGCAATGATATTAGCAGTGGTGCTATGCCGGCAGTGCTGCCGTTTTTTGTGCTGAATTATGGCATGGATTATACATCTATGGCAGGACTGATGTTTGCAGGCTCTTTTTTGTCTTCGGTGATTCAGCCGTTATTTGGGTATTTTGCGGATAAGACCAGCAAGCTGTGGTTTATGGCGCTGGGAGTGTTTCTGACGGGTGTCAGCCTGGCTGTGACGGGTTTTGTGCAGGATTATTGGTGTATTTTTGCCGCCATTACCATGATGGGGATAGGTTCCTCCATCTTTCACCCGGAGGCGGCAAGCATGGTGAATCACATCGCAGGCAGGCAGAAGGGCTCGGCAATGAGCATTTTTTCTGTAGGCGGCAATGGGGGCTTCGGGCTGGGGCCTCTTTTGGCGGTTTTCCTGATTACTACCTTCGGCATGGAGGGGCTGGCGTTTTTTGGCATTATCGGTGTGGTAATGGGGGCAGCAGCCTTTTTCCTGGTGCCGATGATTAAGGAGTCTGCTGACAGGAAAATGGCTTTGGCAGCTGCGCAGGCGGATGGCGCGGATGAAGCGGCAGGTGAAGCCGATAATGGCCAAAAGACGTCTGACAAGTATGGCAGCAGCGGAACTAATGACTGGGGAGCTTTTGGCAAGCTGACAGCTTTGATTACTTTTCGTGCCATGGTGTTTACCAGTCTCAGCAGTTTTCTGCCTTTGTATTGCATCCAGATTTTGGGGGCTTCCCAGCCGGTGGGGACGGCAACCCTTTCTATACTATCCTTGTCCGGCATCCTGACTACCTTGATAGGTGGTTATTTTGCTGACCGCTGGGGGTATATTGCTGTGCTGCGCTGGGGAACCAGCCTGCTTGTGCCTCTGCTGGCAATCTGCTTCTTCGGGGGCAGCATTTACTGGGTATATGCTATGCTGCTGCCGATGAGCCTTGCATTGTACAGCACTTATTCGCCTTTTGTGGTGCTGGGGCAGACTTATCTGGCGAAGAATATCGGCTTTGCTTCCGGGGTTACCCTGGGGCTGTCCTTTAGCGTAGGTGGTGTTACGGCTCCGTTCCTGGGGCGGTATGCGGATATTTTCGGGCTGGAGTCAGTCATGGTGCTGATAGTGGTGGCGGCTGTGCTTTGTGCCGCGGCATCCTTTATGCTGCCACAGCCGAAGAAAGCATGATTTTATACAGAGGCTGGTAGTAACAGGTCTCGTCAGCCTCTCCGCCCCCCTTTTTCAGGCTTGATCGTAAAGCCGGATTGATTACCTCGGTAGCGTACAGCAGAGTATAGTTGATAACTACGTGCATATCTGTTCAGACACAAGAAAGGACAGGTGCGGCATGTACCCAAAGAAAACCTTGAGTGCAGCCTCGCTTCTTAGCGAGTGCGAGCGTAAGCGACGCAGGAGCTTAGAAGCGCGAGGCGCAAGGGGTGACGAAACCCTATCGACATGAATTAGTTTCGAGGATAAATCCTTGTATGCTAGGCGGAGGAGGAAGGCATGGTGGTTCCATGCCGACCGACGACAACAACGCAGACAAGGATTTAGACCGAAAATAATCATGGAAATAGGGTTTTGTCACCCCTCCGAGCG
>JBJDWY010000105.1:0-8390 GCA_051866255.1 Anaerovibrio sp.
GGAGGGTAACTAATCATGGCAGAGCGTAATCTGAAACAGGAAATACAGGCAAAACTCAAGGACGATATTATGCAAGGTGCTCTGTCCAAGTTTGCAGAGCAGTATCCTGGCTCCCGTCTGAACGCTTACAAGGGACAGGACATTGAGGGGCTCCGGGAGAGCCTCCGTGCCATGAAGCATGATGCGGTGCAGCACATCAACCAGCTGGCTGATGAGTTCGAGGCAAGCCTCAAAAAGAGAGGGGCTCATGTCTTCCGCGCCAAGGATGGCGATGCAGTAAAGGAATACCTCATCAAGATCTGCAAGGAAAACAATGTAAAGCGCGTAGTAAAGTCCAAGTCCATGGCATCTGAGGAAATTCACCTCAACGAGTGCTTTGGCGACCATGACATCCGCGTGAAGGAAACCGACCTGGGCGAGTGGATGATCGCCATCAAGGGGCAGAAGCCATCCCACATGGTTATGCCTGCTATCCATCTGAACCGCTATCAGTGTGCGGAGATGTTCGAGCAGGAGCTGCACATTGATGTTCCAGGCGAGGATATCCCGAACATGATTCAACTGGCTCGCAAGAACCTCCGTCAGGAGTTCCTGCAGGCTGATATGGGCATCACCGGCGCCAACTTCGGTATTGCCGAGAACGGTGCCATCGGCCTGGTTACCAACGAGGGCAACGCCCGCCTGGTAACTACCCTGCCGAGAATTCATGTAGTGCTCATCGGCTATGAGAAGCTGATTCCTACTACCGAGGATGCAGCCAAGATTCTCCGCCTGCTGCCGCGCAATGGTACCTGCCAGCGCATGACCAGCTACATGACCATGGTGGACGGGCCTACCAAGGTCATCTACAAGAATGACCGTGGCCAGGTTGTGGAGGAGGACCGCAAGCAGTACGTTATCATCCTGGATAATGGCCGTCTTGAGGCAGCCAAGGACCCTGTATTCCAGCAGGCTTATCAGTGCGTGCGCTGTGCATCCTGCCTGAATGTATGCCCTATCTGGACGCTGGTAGGCGGCCACGTATACGGCCATATCTACTCCGGCGGTATCGGTGCTATCCTCACCGGCCTCTTTAACGGCGTAGAGACCTTTGCCCAGTTCAGTGACCTGTGCATTGGCTGCCGCAAGTGTACTACTGTCTGCCCGGGCAAGATTCCAATTCCTGATATCATTGATGAGCTGCGCAGCCGCTATGTACAGAAGCATGGTGCGCCGGGCATGGACAAGACCATGTTCAACATGGTGCTGAACGACCGCGGCCTGTTCCACAAGCTGCTGCTGAAGGCTGGTGCCATCGGTCAGGCTCCGTTCAAGAAGGGCAAGTTCATCCGTCATCTGCCTCTCTTTATGGAGGAAATGACCAAGGGCAGGAGCTTGCCGACTATTGCCAGCGAGCCGTTCCGCGACAGGGTGGAGAGGCTTTCCAGGAAGAATCCTTCCAAGCCGAAGAAGAAGGTTGCTTACTTCAGCGGCTGCAACATGGACTTCGTATTTGCTGATACCAGTGAGAACGTGGTGAAGGTGCTCCAGAGCCTGGGCATGGAGGTTGTATATCCTATGGAGCAGGCATGCTGCGGCAAGCCTATCCTGGGTATCGGCGACCGCGAGGCAGGCAAGGAAACTGCCAAGAAGAATATCGCAGCCTTTGAGAAGGTCAATGCAGACGTGATTGTTTCCGCCTGCCCGACCTGTACGGAAACCCTTGAGGAAACCTACATGAAGCTCTTTGAGAACGACCCTGAGTGGAAGGCAAGAGCAAGGGCATTCTGCAGCAAGGTATGCGAGTTCTCCAAGTTCGTGGCTCAGGAGTATGAGAAGACCGGCCGCCTGACTCATGCAAGGGGCGGCGAGAAGGTTACCTACCATGATTCCTGCCACATGAAGCGCGGCCTGGGCATCTATGAGGAGCCGAGGGCACTGATTGATGCAACTCCTGGCGTTGAGCTGGTGGAGATGCACAACTGCGACAAGTGCTGCGGCATGGCTGGTTCCTTCGGCATGAAGTATCAGGAGGTTTCCATCCCGATGCTGAATGAGAAGGTGAAGAACATCAAGGACACCGGCGCAACTACCGCCGTTGTGGCCTGCCCTGCCTGCATGATGCAGATTGGCGGCGGCCTGGACAAGGCTGAGACCGGCATTCAGACCAAGCACATTGCTGATTTGCTGGCTGAGAAGCTGTAAGCCCCGGGCGATTTCAAGGATTAATTGAGTCAATATTGTACTGCCGGCTGCATGTATGTGCTGCTTTGGCTGCATAAAGGGGAAAATGCAGCCGGCGGTATTGAGTAGAAGAAGTATTTTTTAGAGCGATGCTATTGGGGGAAATTCAATATGGAAATTTTGGTTTGTATTAAGCAGGTTCCAGGCTCCAATAAGGTAGAGGTTGATCCTGTTACCGGCGTGCTGAAGCGCAATGGCGCAGACAGCAAGATGAACCCTTATGACTTGTATGCCCTGGAGTGCGGCATGAAGCTGAAGGAGCAGTATGGTGGCCGAGTGAGTGTAATTACCATGGGACCACCGCCGGCCGCTGCAATCATCCGTGAGGCTTTTGCCATGGGCGCTGACGAGGGCGCGCTGCTCTCCGACAGGGCATTTGGCGGCGCTGATGTGCTGGCTACCAGCTACACCCTGGCACAGGGTATCAAGAAGATGGGCAACTTTGATGTGATCATCTGCGGCCTGCAGACCACTGATGGTGATACTGCCCAGGTAGGCCCGGAGGTTTCCGAGGCTCTGGACATTCCTTGCGTATGCAACGTAGCCAAGATTGACAAGGTTGAGGATAACGCGATTTTTGTAGATATGGAGATGGCTCACGAGTTTGAGCAGCTGAAGGTTCAGTTCCCATGTCTCATCACTGTAAAGAAGGATATTCTCCAGCCTCGTCTCCCGTCCTACAAGCTGCAGAAGGCAACTGAGAAGCGCGAGATTGCCGTATATGGATTGAAGGACATGGACGATCAGGACAAGAACCATTATGGACTTTCTGGTTCAGCCACCCAGGTACAGCGTATTTTCCCGCCGGTTTCCGACAAGGAACAGGAAACCTGGACCGGGGCTGGTGCCGAGCTGGCTGACAAGCTGCACAGCAAGCTGAAGCAGCTGAAATTTATTTCCTGATTTGGCAGGAAAAGTGTGTATTAGAATTTCGACCAGAAAAGGAGATAATGCGAAATGGGAAGACTGATAGTTCATCAGGATAAAGTAACAGACATCGCTGCTATGGTGGCCCTCTGCCCATTCAAGGCGCTGGAGGACAACAATGGCAAGCTGGAAATCAATGCTGCCTGCAAGCTGTGCAAGCTGTGCGTAAAGAAGGGCCAGCCGGGCGCAATGGAGTTCGTTGAGGAAGAAACCGGTCCAAAGGTTGACAAGAGCCTCTGGAAGGGTATTACCGTATATGTTGACCATGTAGAAGGTGAGATTCACCCTGTAACCCTGGAGCTCCTGGGCAAGGCCCGTGAGCTGGCTGACAAGATTAACCATCCTGTACAGGCCCTGTTCCTGGGCAGCGACATCGGCGACAAGGCACAGGAGTTGCTGCACTACGGCGTAGACAAGGTTTATGTGGTAGATGCCCCTGAGCTGAAGGATTTCAAGATTGAGAGCTATACTGCTGCTTTCGAGCAGTACATCAACGAGGTTAAGCCGTCTTCCATCCTGGTAGGCGCAACCCCTGTAGGCCGTCAGCTGGCACCGAGAATCGCTGCCCGCTTCAAGACCGGCCTCACCGCAGACTGCACCATCCTGGAGATGCACGACAATACCGACCTGGTACAGATTCGTCCTGCTTTCGGCGGCAATATCATGGCGGAGATTCTCACCACCAACACCCGTCCGCAGCTGGCAACTGTACGCTACAAGATCATGAATGCCACTGAGCGTTCTGCTGAGCCGCAGGGCGAAATCGTAAATATGGAGGTTCCTGCTGACAAGCTGAAGGCCCGCATGGAGGTTCTCGGCATCGTCAAGAAGGAGAAGGTAAAGACCATCGAGAATGCCGATGTGCTGGTAGTAGCAGGCCGCGGTGTCAAGAAGGTTGAGGATCTTGATATGATCCGCCAGCTGGCAGACGCCTTGGGCGGCGATATTGCCTGCACCAGGCCTTTGGCAGAGGCAGGCTGGCTGGATGCCAACCGCCAGATTGGCTTGTCCGGCCGCACCGTGCGTCCGAAGCTGATTATTACCTGCGGCGTGCATGGTGCAATCCAGTTCGTAGCAGGCATGAACAATTCCGAGCAGGTGGTAGCTATCAACTCCGACCCGGAGGCTCCTATCTTCAAGGTAGCGAACTACGCCCTGGTTGGCGATATTTATGAGATCGTACCGCAGCTGATTGAGAAGATTAAGCAGGGAGGGGCTTTGGCATGAGCGAGTACAAGAAACTTACTGAGCAGGATTTAGCTGAAGTTGCAAAGATTGTGCCGCGTGAGCGCATTCTTTGGGCAGATGAAATAAATGAGGAATACAGCCATGATGAGCTGACTGCAACCCCGTCCTATCCGGATCTGGTTGTGCGTGCTACATCTGCTGAGGAGATTTCCGGCGTATTGAAGTATGCCAACAAGGAGCACATCGCCGTTACCCCGCGTGGCGCAGGTACCGGACTGGTAGGTGCTTCTGTAGCTGTAGAGCATGGCATCATGATCGACACCACCCTCATGAACCACTTCCTGGAGCTGGATGAGGAGAACCTCACCCTGACCCTGGAGCCGGGTGTGCTGTTGATGGAGATTTATCAGTATGTTGAGCCAAAGGGGCTGTTCTATCCGCCTGATCCGGGCGAGAAGACTGCTACCATCGGCGGCAACATCAGCACCAACGCAGGCGGCATGCGCGCCGTTAAGTATGGTGTAACCCGTGATTTCGTCCGCGGCCTGGAGATTGTACTGGCTGACGGCACCATCATGGAAGTAGGCGGCAAGGTTGTAAAGAACAGCTCCGGCTACGATCTGAAGGATATGATTATCGGTTCCGAGGGTACTTTGGCATTTGTTACCAAGGCTATCCTGAAGCTGCTGCCTCTGCCTCAGAAGGCTGTCAGCCTGCTGGTACCGTTCCCTACCTTGGCTCAGGCTATCCGCACTGTGCCGCTTATTGTAAAGTCCAAGGCAACCCCGACCGCCATCGAGTTCATGGAGCGCGAGGTTATCATGGATGCAGAGAAGTTCCTGGGCAGAAGCTTCCCGGACAATCAGGCAGATGCATATCTGCTGCTGAAGTTCGATGGCAACAACGCCGAGGACATTGCCAAGGATTATGATGCAGTTGCCCAGCTCTGCCTGGAGCAGGGCGCCATCGATGTATTGATTGCCGATACCGATGAGCGTGCCGATGCCATCTGGAAGACCAGAGGCTCCTTCCTGCAGGCTATCAGCGGCTCAACTACCATGATGGACGAGGTAGACGTTGTTGTACCTCGCAACAAGGTAAACGAGTTCGTAGAGTATGTACATGCTTTGCAGGATGAGATGCATGTCCGCATCAAGAGCTTCGGCCATGCCGGTGACGGCAACCTCCATGTTTACATTCTCCGTGATGACCTGGATGAGGCAGCATGGGAGAAGGTGCTCAACGACACCATGGAGAAGATGTATGCCAAGGCTCGCACCATGAATGGCAAGGTATCCGGCGAGCACGGCATCGGCTTTGCCAAGAAGCCTTACCTGAAGGAAGACCTGGACCCTGCCGCTGTTGAAATCATGCGGGGCATCAAGAAGGCCTTCGACCCTAACAACATTTTGAATCCTCGTAAGGTTTGCTTTGATTGATCCCTAACCGATTGAAGCTTTCCTATAACTCCCTATAAATCCCTAACAAACGGGAAAGCCCCTGTGCTGTGGCACAGGGGCTTTTCTGATGGGGTTATGAAGATGAGCTTGGAGATTGAATTTATAATGCATAGGCGGTTTATCACCATAATGATTATTATGCTAATCGCATCATTTTTGGATTAGCAAGATACATTTTTTTCCGTGAGGACTTGGTTTCTATCAGATGCCCTTGCTGTACAAGATTCCCAAGCACCTTTTTTCGCAGATAGGTGGAATCGCTTATGCCTAAATGGTTTGCGATTTCTGAGGCACTATGCGCCGAGGAAATGCAGAATGCCAATACTTTGCTGTCGTATTTTGTTTCATTGGCAATAGGAACATACTCAATAGCTTCTACAAGTGTTGTAATGCCCATATCATAGGTAAGGTCAGGGAGCACCAGGGTAAAATGGTCAGAGGCAGAGTAGATATATGGCTTATGACGTTGGTCGGCATGAGAATATTCCTCGACAATTTTATCAAAGCCTGTCCCGGCAGCCTCCATCACCTTACACATAACCAATATGCCGCAGATAAGCTCATTGCGTCTTTTGGATATAATAGAAGATAGGTCGTATGTTTTCTCTATGGGGGCACCCTGATAAAAGCTTCCCGGTGATGAAATTTCCAGCCTGTCACGGAACATATCTACCTGTATCTGAGTTCCATCCAAAAAATAATCCCTGTGGGCTATGGCATTGACCACGCCTTCCAGTATGGCGCGAGCTGGATATGCTGGTTGTTCAATACGCTTGTTGGATAGTTTCAGCATGCCGTGATTCATTCGCTGCTTTACAAAATCACAAGCATAATTGATGGATTGGATAATATTTCCTGTGAACCTATTTACAGCAATGATACGTTCACTGCCGCGGGTTATGCCGGAAAACACGGAACAGGTCATAGCAGTCTTCGTGCCATTGTATGAATTGGCAAATAGTATGGCACCATTTGCTAAATTGTTGTTTGAGTCCATAAATCCTAAAGAATATAATGCTTTTTGGGAAAGTTGGGCTCCATCATTATTTGATGAATAAAAATTTTTTAGTTGAGTAAAGTCTTCTTCGTTATAAGGGGTGTCTGTAGCCAGCAAGTCATATACCGCTGATGAGCTGCTTAAACTCATTTCGCGTATTTCCTCGTAGGTTGCGCCGTCGGTGAAGCCTTCACGGCGCATAAAAATAGAAGGTATTCCTTTATATTTGCAGATGACTGGCCGTATTGGCGACATATTAATTGTAATATGTAAAATGTACAAATTCTTTTCGTGTATTGAGTACGGTATAAAATCTATTTTTATGGGCGGGCGTGGGATTAGATGCTCGTTTACTTGGTTATTGAAATAATTTCTTTCCTTATCGGCTTCATTACGGTCAAAGCCCAGTAATTTATGAGATTTATCTTCAACGCCGATGTAAAAGGAGCCACCTGCCGCATTAGCGAAACCAGCTATAGTTTTTAGCCAGCCGATAATATTCTCCCTGTCAAGCCGTCCCTTGTATTCGGTGGCAGAGTTTTCCAATATTATTTTGCCGGTTAATTCCTCCAATTGCATAATAACCTCTCCTTCATTATCATGATTATATTGAAGTACTTCAATTATACTTCAAAGTAACTTCAAAGTAAAGTTCAAACTTAGTTCAATATAAACTTCCTAAATTGCAATAACTACACTTTTTTGGGGGACAAAAAACAGCCGCAGATTGTTGCGGCTGTTGGATGGTGTAGATTATTGCCTGATGGCGGCAAGTTCTTTCTCGGAGTATCTTCCGGTAGCTTTTATTTTTTCAAAGGTAGTTAATCCATCAGCTATCATATTGCGAATAGTCCGTATGGTTCCATTAGTATCGCCAGCCTCAAAACCATCATCATATCCTTCCTGTCTGAATTCCCGCATTTTCATTTCGTAAGTCATGTATTTTCTCCTTTCTATCTCGATAGTTTTTTCGGTGTTGATTGCAGAATCAATATCCATGACAAGCTCGCCTTCGGCGGCTTTGCCGTTCATGTAGTTTATCAGCGGTATCAATGCCCTAGGTGTATCTTCGGTGATATTGCCGGTGCTGGAAATAATAATTTTTGTTGCCTCATCAGGAAAGAGCAAGTCCTTGTCCTGCTGGCAATAGGTGCGGAAGATGTAGAAGCAGCGTTTTCCACCCATGAAATCAAACGGGCAGAGGAAGATGATGAAGGTTTTGGGCAGGTGGTCATAGCCATCGCCCGGCTTGAGGTCATCAATATCAATGGTGGACTGGTAGTACCGCATGCGCTTGGCCAGCAGCAAATCGGTGTATGGACGTACCTGCATCTCTACGTTATAAACAGTGCCTTGGTCATCAGCAACATAAATATCCAGCCTGATGCCGTGGCTGTCATATTTTGGCTCGATGGTCTGCTCCGCTTCGATGAAAACAATTTTCAGGATTTTTATTTGCAGGATAGCTTCCAGGAGCCGCTGGCAGATTTTGGGATGCTTTCTGAGTACCAGCTTAAACATGTAATCGTCAATGAAAGTAAGTTCTTCCCAGGGCTTTAAAATGTTTCTGAATTTGGTTGCCATTGTGTCCGTCC
>JBJDWY010000106.1:0-8381 GCA_051866255.1 Anaerovibrio sp.
TATGCAGGAAAAGAGGTGTGTGTATGTCAGAAGACAAGAAATGGCAGTTTGAGCTGGAAGAATATATTAGACAAGGTGAGCCAGGGCAGGTTGCAAAGAGCGAAGCCTGGCGGACTGCAATTGGCTTGCAGGATGTTGACGGGCTGAAAACCTCCGAGTATCTGCTGGATACTGCAAAAGACCATATAGAGGGAAAAATCAGCATTGATGAAGCGCAGAAACGGATTCAGGGTTATTATGAACAGCGTTCAGATAGAAAAGCAGTAGAGCGTGGTACGAAGGAAGCGGATATTGTATCGGCAAGAATTGCCCAAATGTTGGGGGAGAAGGCATTCCAGTTTTCACCGGCTGAATGGCTGACAATTCATCGAAGATTGTTTGAAGGGGTATTTCCTCATGCCGGTCAAATCAGGCAATACAATATTACCAAGAAAGAATGGGTGTTGAAGGGGGATACTGTTACCTATGCGGCATGGAACAGTATCAGGGACACGCTTGATTATGATTTTGCCACAGAGAAGCAGTTTTCCTATGAGGGATTGTCAGTGAATGACGCTGTAAAGCATCTGGCAAAATTTGCTTCGGATATTTGGCAGATACATCCTTTTTGCGAGGGCAATACCAGGACAACGGCAGTTTTTATGCTTAAATATATGAAAACATTTGGCTTTAAAGTGAGCAATGATGCTTTTGAATATAATTCCTGGTATTTTCGTAATGCGTTAGTAAGGGCAAATTACAATGATTTGCAAAAGGGTGTTCACGCAACAACAAAATTTTTGGAGATGTTTTTTAGCAATTTGCTTTTGGGGACGAATTACGAGCTGAAAAACAGACACATGCATGTGGATTATGGGGAGGATAATTCCCAAAGTGTCAATTCCAAAGTTCCAAAGTCTCAATTTGACACTTTGGAATGTACTTTGGAGGAAATTGCGGTTTTTGAATTGATTTTCAAGAATCCTGCTGTCAGGCAAAAAGAGCTTGCAGAAGAAACTGGAAAATCACTTAGCACCATAAAGAGAATTACGGAAGCTTTGCAGAAAAAGCAATATATCCGCAGAGTGGACGGAAAGAGATATGGAAAGTGGGAAATTTTAGTTCACTTCTAGTTTCTGTTTGTGACAATGCTGGCTTTGATTGTAAAAAGAATTTGCGCAAATAATTATACGTTATCCCGCCTATTTGTATGAATGTGCAGATAGGTGGGATTTTTTATTTTTTCCAGCAGGCAAGTTTCAAGCAATTGTAAAAAATTTTTAGTTATTCAAAAAATAAATTAACCAATGTGTCTTGCTACGGGGGGGCAAATGTGATATTATAGTAGACAGTACGGTTGAACAGTACAAATAGTTGAATACAACAAAGAAAAACAATACAAAATGGAGGTAAACCAATGACCATTAACAAGGCTTTAGAGGGGAGCAAATTGACGATAATGCTGGAGGGAAGGCTGGATACGACAACATCACCGGCATTGGAAGCGGAATTAAAGGGTGCATTGGATGGCATCACTGATTTGGTATTTGATTTTGAAAAGCTGGAGTATATTTCATCGGCAGGGCTGCGTATTTTGCTGGCAACTCAGAAGGTGATGAACAAGCAGGGCAGCATGGTGATAAAGAACGTCAATGAGGTAATTGACGAGGTGTTTGAAGTAACAGGTTTTGCAGATATTTTGACAGTTGAGTAAGGCTTTAAAGGCGTTTTTTCCTGTAATGGCAGGTTTGAAAACGTTTTTTCCTGCATGGCGGATTTGCAAACAAATAGTTGCAAAATACACATGTTGAACATCTGGAGATAGCAGGAGGAACTTGCTTGGTCAAGGTATACATAGCGGATACAACGAGGCTGGCGGATAAGGAATTATACAGAAGCTTGTATAAGGGCCTGGATGCTGCAAGGCGTGCCAAGGCAGACTATTTTTTGTTTGAGAAGGACAAAAGGCTGTCCGTGGCGGCAGGGGCATTGCTGCAGCATGCCCTACGGCAGGAAAATGTCTGGGAGCCATCCTTTGAGGTGACATCCAATGGCAAGCCGTATCTTGCCGGCCTTACCGGGGCGGAAGGGCTGTATTTCAACCTATCCCATTCCGAGGGGATGGTGATGTGCGCTATCTCGGAGCAAGAGGTGGGATGCGATGTGGAGAAGAAGGCAGTGCTGGATCGCAGCCTGGCGGAGCATGTGATGCAGGGGCATGAGCTGGACTGGATCTATGGTTCTGACAGGGAGCCGGAGCAGCAGGAGCGATTTTTTCGCCTGTGGACGCTGAAGGAAAGCTATATGAAGGCCACCGGCCTTGGCATGAGCCTGGAACCCCGGAGCTTTGGGATGCATGTTGGGGAGAACGGGCTTGTTGCTGTGCCTTCTGTGGATGAGAGGGAGTTTCATTTTCAAGAGTATTTTCCGGCTGGTGGCTACTGTTATGCCTGCTGTTCCTTGTCAGAAGATTTTTGCGATATTCTGATAGAGGTAGATTTGGGAAGCATATAGATTATAGGTTGTAGTTTATGGTTTATGGTTTATGGTTTATAGTTTATAGCTAATAAGATAATAGTGCTATTATTTAGCATTATAGATGGGAAATGTTTAAGTAAAAAAGAGGAAGAAGCAAGATGAATTATGTAAAGCTGTTTGCGGAGTCGGTAGCCAAGAATCGTGACAAGGTTGCTCTGGTGGATCAGGACGGCACCCGGCAGATGACTTATGGCCAGCTGGATGTGCTGAGCGGGCGGGTTGCAGCCAGGCTGGCCAGTGAAGGTGTGAGTGCCGGTGATGCCGTTATCATCCATCTGGGGAGAAAGTCAGAATACCTGGCTGCCTATATCGGCATCCTCAAGGCAGGCGGCGTGGTGGTGCCGACTACCGAGGAATTCCCGGCAGACAGAATCAGGTTTATTGAGCAGGACAGCCAGTCAAAGCTGATAATCGAGGACGATTTCTTTGAGGGTATTGAGGCTTATGAGCCGGCAGAGGGTGTGCTGGTAGATGACAAGGAGCTTGCTCTGCTCCATTATACTTCCGGTTCCACCGGCAAGCCGAAGGGCATCGAGCATACCGTGGAAAGCTTTTGTGATGCGGCAGTGCGCGGCACCCAGCTCTACAGGGGCCTGGACAAGGTTGTCATGACGGGTATTGCGCCAATGTCCTTTATTGCGCCAATCCCGGAATATATTTGTACTTTTTTGCTGGGCGGCACAACCCACATGTTCAGCGATACCATCCGCAAGGATATCAGGGCAATTGAGAAGTATTTCCTTGAGCATGGCATCACGGTGTCTTTCCTGGCTACCCATCTGCTGCGGCTGTTCCAGGGGGATTTCCCGGAGCTGAAGCGCATACTTACGGCACCTGAGAGGATTTCCAATGTGTGCCCGGAGCAGTATGAGATTTATAATGTGTACGGCATGACCGAGTCCGGCTCTACCACCGCTTTCTTTTCAGTAGATAAAAAGTATGAGAATACCCCGGTGGGCAAGCCATTTGACGGGCTGGAAATAAAGCTTCTGGATGAAGACGGCAGCGAAGTGGAACGGGGCGAGCTGGGGGAAATCTGCGTTATCGGCCATCTTGCGAGAGGGTATCGGAACATGCCGGAGCAGACGGAGAAGAACTTCAAGCCTCTGCCGGATGGCAGGATTCTTGTGCATACCGGCGACTGCGGCAGGCTGAACGCTGACGGCAACCTGGTTTATTGCTGCCGCAAGGACTGGATGGTAAAGATCAACGGCCAGCGTGTGGAGCTGCAGGAGGTTGAGATAAACATCATAGCCATGGAGGAGATAGCGGCTGCTGCCGTAAAGGCCTTTGTGGATGGCAACGGCCAGACCTACATGGTGGGATACTATGTGGAAAAATCACCTATTACCCAGGATGAAATCAGGGAGGCACTGGGAAAGAAGCTGCCGCCTTTCATGATTCCGCGGCTTTTCAAAAAGCTTGAGGCCATGCCGATGAATGTCAATGCCAAGATAGACCGCCAGGCACTGCTGCCGCCTGATATCAGCGAGTATAAGGCAGAGTACGTGGCTCCGGCAGATGAGCTGGAAGCAGCCATCTGCAAGGGCTTTGAGGCTATCCTTATGTGCGGCAAAATCGGTGCCTGCGATGATTATATCCGCCTGGGGGGCGATTCCATCAAGGTATCCAAGCTGTCCCTTGCCTTGGCGGAGTACGAGATTACCCCTGCCATGATTCTGCGGGGCAGAACCCCTAGAGGCATTGCAGAGGTCAGCCGTCAGGCAAAGAGTATAGAAATTGAACATCACGCTGAGCTGAGGGACAGCTATCCGCTGACTGAGGCTCAGCTGGGGGTATATCTGGACTGCGTAAGGAATCCTGGCACTAAGATGTACAATATTCCGGTTGCTTTCAGGCTGCCGAGGCAGGTGGATGCTGACAGGTTTGCCCAGGCGGCCACGGCCGTGGTAGCGGCCCACAAGGCTTTCCATGTAACGGCATCCTTGCTGGGGGATACCCCGTCCATGGTACTCCGGGAAAAGGAGCCGGAAATCATCAGGAAGCAGGTAACAAATCTGGCAGAGGAAAAGTCGGCGTTTGTGCAGCCATTTGATATTGAGCAGGGGCCTCTGTACCGCATGGAGCTGTGCCAGGTGAGAAATGACAGGTATTTCCTGTTTGATGCACATCATCTGGTGTTTGACGGCACGTCCCTGTCTGCATTTATCAACGAGATTGCCGCAGTTTACCAGGGAGGCCAGCCAAAGGAGGAGAGCCTGTCCCTGTTTGATGTGGCTGTCTTTGAGGAAAACCTGAAGGAGTCCGAGGCTTATAAGGAAGCACAGGCTTATTTTGAGGCGAAGCTGGGCGGCGTCAATGCAGAGTCCAGCCTGATTGCTGATTTTGAGCCGGAAAATCCTGTAGGTTCCGTAAAGAAGCTGGTATTCTCCACCCATGAGGATGTCAGCGCGGAAAATGTGGAAATGTTTGCCAAGCGGACAAGCATTACGGAAAGCACCCTGTTCCTGGGGTCCTTTGCCTATGCCCTGGCAACTTCTACGGGACAGGAGGAGTGCTTCTTCTGCACTGTCAATAGCGGGCGCCATGATGACAGGCTGGCTGATGCAACCGGCATGTTCGTCAAGACACTGCCTATGTATGTAGCAATCGATGAGGATATGTCTCCTAAGCAGTATTTGCAGAATATGCAGGCTGATTTCCTTGAGACCATGAGCCATGACTGCATTTCCTTTGGGGAGCTGGCGGCAAAGTATCACCTGGACACAGGCATGAACTGCGTTTATCAGGGAGAGGTGCTGACCGGCCCTGAGCTGTGCGGGGAAAGGCTGTATGTGGAGGCTATGGAGACGGGGGATGCCCAGTCTGACCTGAATGTTATGATTGTCAAGAACAATGGCGGTTATGACTTCCTCATCAGCTACAAGGATGAGCTGTACCAGGAGGAAACTATCCGCAATTTCGCCGCCTTGATGCTGATGGTAGTCAAGGGCATGATGGAGCAGGATATTCTTGGGGAAATTGAGCTGAGCTGATAACTAAGCAATGAAAAAGATAGCAAAGAAAAAGATAAAAGGATGAAAGATCGCAGCGTGGCATGTCTGATGACATGTCATGTTGTGGTTTGGTTTTATAAAACGAGGTGTTAGGCATGGGGGAACCGAAGGTGGATTTTAATCAGACAGGTAACGAGTTTGACCGGGAGCTGACAGTAGTTGATATATTCAGAAAGCAGGCGGCACTGTTCCCGGATTATCCGGCAGTGGTATATCTTGATAAGTCATATACCTACGCCCAGGTGGATGAGCTGACAGACCGCATTGCAGGCTATCTCAGGGCAAGGGGCATCGGCAGGGAGGATGTAGTGTCCGTGCTGATTCCTAGGTGTGAATACATGGTGATTGCTTCACTGGGTGTTTTGAAGGCAGGGGCTGCCTATCAGCCACTGGATCCTAGCTATCCCAAGGAGCGGCTGGGTTTCATGCTGCAGGATGCGAAAGCGAAGCTGCTGATTGCGGAGGAAAGCCTGCGGGGGCTGGCAGAGGGCTATGAGGGGGAAGTGCTGCTCACCAAGGATATCCCTGCCCTGCCTGCCTGTGAGAAGGTAGAGGCTGCACCGGCTCCGGAGGACTTGTTCGTGGTTCTGTATACCTCCGGCTCCACCGGCGTGCCAAAGGGCGTCATGCTGGAACATAGGAATGTGGCGGCTCTCTGCCACTGGTATCACAAGGTCTATTGCCTGGCACCGGGAGAGAATGTGGCCCTCTATCCAAGCTACAGCTTTGATGCCCACATGATGGATTTGTATCCGGCTATTACCGGGGGCGGCTGCGTGCATGTCATTGATGAGGGTATCCGCCTTGACCTGCTGGCACTGAATGAGTATTTTGAGCAAAATAATATTGTTCATGTAACCATGACCACCCAGGTGGGGCGCCAGTTTGTGGCGGAAATCGAAAATCATTCCCTCCGCGCCCTGTCTGTAGGCGGTGAAAAGCTGGTGTCGGTGGAGCCGCCCAAGCATTTTGATTTTTATAATGAATATGGCCCTACTGAGTGTACCATTATCATCACACAGTATCTGGTGGATAAGCTGTACGACAAGGTGCCGGTGGGCAAGGCTATTGATAATTTCAAGCTGTATGTGGTGGATAAGAGGGGCAGGAAGCTGCCGCCGGGTGTGCCGGGAGAGCTGTGGGTGGCAGGCCCCCAGGTGGGACGGGGCTACCTGAACCGCCCGGAGGAGACGGCAAAGGCGTTTAGCAAAAATCCTTTTTCCAAGGAAAAAGGCTATGAACGGGTATACCATACCGGGGATATTGTGCGCCTCATGGGGGATGGCAATGTGGACTTCATCGGCCGGAATGACGACATGGTGAAGATTCGTGGCTTCCGCATTGAGCTGTCCGAAGTGGAGCGTGCCATCCGCCAGTATCCCGGCATCAAGGATGCCACCGTGGCGGATTTTGACGAGGCAGGGGGCGGCAAGTTCCTGGCGGCCTATGTGGTGTCTGATGCTGCCGTTGATATTGGTGCGCTGAATGCCTTTATCAAGGAGCGGAAACCGCCTTATATGGTTCCGGCAGTGACCATGCAGCTTGACAGCATTCCGCTGACTCAGAACCAGAAGGTAGACAAGAAGGCATTGCCTGTGCCGGAGCGGCAGGCAGAGGAAATCGTTGCGCCCCGGAACGAAACCCAGCAGAGGATATTTGACTGCATTGCCGAGGTAATCGGCAGCCGGGAGTTTGGCATTACCACGGATATCTACGAGGCAGGGCTTACCTCCATCGGCGCCCTCCGGCTGAATGTGAAGCTGGCGAAGGCATTTGAGATAGTCATCCGCAATCAGGATTTGCAGGAAAATAATACCATAGAAAAGCTGGAGAAGTTTGTGGCCGGCGCCCAGAGGGCGGTGGCCTATGAGTTGTGGGCGGATTATCCCCTGACTCAGACGCAGAGCGGCATTTTTGTGGAGTCCGCTGCCAATCCCGGCACGACCATCTACAACATTCCGATGCTGTACCGCCTGGGTGCCGGTGTTGATACCGGGAAGCTGAAAAAGGCATTAGCTCAGGTTATTGATGCCCATCCATATATGAAGACCACCCTCTTTCTGAATGAGCAGGGAGAGGTAAGGGCAGCCAGGAATGACAGTGCCCGGCCGGTAGTTGAAATGATTGCTTGTGACAAGCTGCCGGGGAATGATGAACTTATCCTGCCTTATGAGCTGCTGGGTGACAGGCTGTACCGGGCACAGATTTTTGAGACAGGTGATGGCAATTATCTGTTTTTGGATTGCCATCATATTATCAGCGACGGCATATCCTTCAGCATTATGCTGGCGGATATTAATAGTGCTTACGCAGGAGAGGCAGTGGAGCCGGAGGGATATACCGGCTTTGAGGCGGCATTGGATGAAGCGAGGCTGCGGAAGACTGATGCCTATAGCAAGGCAAAGGCGTATTATGATGCTGTGTTTGCCGGCTGTGAGACGGATTATCTGCCGGTAAATGACCAGGAGCTTCCTGAACCAGCAGTAGATGATTTTTACTACGAGAGCAGCCTGTCTGTGGCGGAGATAGAGAAATTCTGTAACGGCCATGGCCTGACGCTGAATGCGTTCTTTAACGGTGCCTTTGGTTATGTATTGTCCAAATACAATAACAAGGACGAGGCACTTTATACTACTGTCTACAACGGCAGAAGTGATGCCAGGCTGGAAAGGGCAGTGACCATGCTGGTGAAGACCTTGCCGGTGCATTGTGATACCGCCGGGGAGCGCAAAATCATTGATTTGCTGACGGACACCCGTGACCAGCTGGCAGGGAGCATGGCAAACGATATTTATTCCTTCGGGGAGATTGCCCGTGCCTATGGCATCAAGTCCGATATCCTGTTTG
>JBJDWY010000107.1:0-35118 GCA_051866255.1 Anaerovibrio sp.
TGTCTTTTGAGAAATGGGACTGTATCTCAGGCAGCTCCATATCCAAGGTCTTTACTCTTGCCCTCACAGCAATCCCTCCAGCTCACTGTCAAAATCATCGAAGCTGAACGGTGTCGGCTCCTCTATGATTTGCGGTTTTTCATATTGCATTTTCGGCTGCAAATCCGTCACTGGTGTCGCTTTTGCAGGTTCTGGTGTAGGTGCAGTATCTGCTACCTGCTCATCCACGCCGTATGGCTTGTACTTCTTGCACTCAGCCACCATCAGGTGATACATAAGGCCGGATTCAAGTTGCTGGTGAGCCTTGTCCTTGCCGATGCCATAATACTCCATGATGCAGGCCATAGCCTCCAGCGGTTCTAGCTTTACGCAGGTACCAGAACCTCTATTTTTGCGGGCAAGATTCTCCATAGCATTGTATGCGCCTTTGGTGTCCTTTGCAGCATCCGCAAGAAGCTCAACCGCCTTAGTATCGTTGGCAACAGCCCACTCAAGCCACTCAAGGCACATGCTGCGGATAGCATCCTCCGGGGTGCCGTGCTGAAAAGACTCAGCCTCCAGCTTCTCCTTCGCCTTGATATACAGTTCGTCAATGTCTGACATATTACCCCGTCCTTTCTTAATTTACAGAAAAACTCCTATGGCTATCATGGCGATGATGCCAATCCAGCCCCAGCCATATTCGCTAATCATCAGCCTCACTCCTTTACCCAGTAGTTGATGCGGATTTCCTGTCCTGGGTAAATGCTGCCCCGGTTCTCCCACAATTCAGGATTGAGTTCCACAATCCCCTGCTCGAACTCAAGGATATACCGCCTGCCCCCGGTGTTAAGCGGCAGGAACCTCTCACTGATATCCCGGAGGGTATCCCCCTCCCTGACGGTGTATACCGTCTCCACCAGCTTTTGGTCTCCTTCATAGAAACCAGTCAACAGGGTGACGGCCAGTGCTCCACCGATAACGGCAGCTGCCACCCTGCCCCAGCGGATGTGCCTTCTTGTTTGTCTTGACATCCTTACCACCTTCCTTGTTCTGCCTCAAGTTCAGCCAACAGCGTCTCCAGCTGCTTTTTGGTCGCCACTGAGGCGTTTGAAATACCAAGCTGCTGGCATTTCAACTGAATTGCCTGTCCCTTTTCAGGGTGCGCCAAGAAAAAGTTTCTCAGCTCTATTTTCAAATTCTCCAGCGTTTTCTTGCCTTTGGCAGGCCTGCTGGTTTTGGCAGGGCACTCAGGCTCCTGCTCCTGGATGCGTTCTGCATCTGCAGGAGTATTGTCTTGGGGCTTGTCCGCCGTAACTGCCACATGCTGCACATTTGCATCCAAATCCTTGCCAAGCATCAGCATAACTAATGCCCTGGCAGCGGTTACCTCCTTCAGGTCAGTGTTGTCAAGCTCTATTGTGACTTTCATGCAGTACCACCTTCCCCTGCCACAGGTATGGCCAGCACCTCCGATAGCCAGAACTTCGTCCTTCCCTTCGGTGGGGTGTGATATGCCGTCAGGATACCCTGCTGGCAATATTCTTTCAATGTCGCATTGGATATGCGCAGTATCTTGCGCACTTCGCCAGGATAAACCAGCGTATCCGACCTTGTCGGCACCACCGACACCTGGCCATCCATGCTGGCGAGGAGTTCCATGTAGCGTAATATATCTTTGTTGGCCAGAATCTCCTTCAGCTCCCTGCCCTTCTCAACCATTCGGTCAAGCACTTCTGCATCGATATTCATGTCCGCTCCTTTCTACCCATCCGGGCTCATCTTTCTGCCGCAATCCAGATGCCACCAGCAGGATAGGCACCTCTGTAAAACCCTCCTTATCCCTTCCCCTGGCAGAAAGTGGTGATACTGAAAAACCAGGGAGGTTCAGTCTTTACTGATGGCACCTGCACTGCGGCAGGTTTTGTTATTAAGAAACAATCAGAGAGTAAATCTCGCCTCATCACAAAACGTTAGGAGAGAACGTGCCTGACGTCTGAATTCGTGAGCCTGCCAACGTGTTGCCGCGCGCATACCGACAATCTCGTCCGGATCCGCATCCAATCTGTGCTGCCAGATGAACTCAGCGGCCTTGCCCAGTTGCCTTGCCGTATAAAAAAGCCTGGCCGCCTTGCGGCAATTGGATCTCCGCCTCAGGCCTTTAGTAACACCATCAATCATTTTATTCACCCCTTTTTCTGTTTCTTTTCTTGCTGTCAATGAAAGTTATGCTGCTTCCCTCTGCCTTGAACGACAGACTGTGGAGCTTGCCATCCCTGGTTTGATGCCCGCTGAGCAAGATGTAGGAATGTCTTTCCCTGCTCCTCTCTTTTGCCAGCCTGGCCCAGTATCTCAGGTCGCCCTGATGCTTTATAGGGTTCTCTTTCGAGAAGCTATTCGCCCAATTAACCAGGACTTCCGCCCCGTTAATAGTGAAGCCCTGAATGTCAACCGTTGACATGCTTCACCTTCCTTTCCAGCGGTGTGTAGCCGCTGTGAGCCCCCACCGCTATGCTGGCTCCCAGCACACTGAATACAGTGTGCGCAGCCCTCAGCGTGGGCTCGATGTCGCCACTCTCGTACTTGGCGACGGATGACAGCGGCAAGCCCGAAAGCCTGGCCAACTGCCGAAGTGACAAATTATTCTTTGTACGCTCCTGCTTCAGGAGCTGTGAAAATTTCATATGGTGATTGTTCCCCCTTCCTGCATTTACTACTATAGTGGACAGGTTTAGCAATTCATGATAGAATGTCGTTGGAAATGACCTATCAAAGGAGTGATTAACATGCCATCTAAAACATTAGAGCTAGATGTTGACAGCAAACTTAAATCTCAAGTTGAGAATATTTGCTCTGAACTTGGTATGACTTTGTCTACCGCCATTGAAATATTTTTCAAAGCTGTGATCAGGAACAACGGAATGCCTTTTGCTATATCTTTGCCGCGCCAAAGTACAACTTTAGATATTGATTTTTTGAGCAATGTCGCTGATAGACTAGGTAAGAATCTTGCAGAAATGCAAGATATTCTAGCTAATGAACTGCCGAAAGAATCAGCAGACAGTTTTGATAGTGCTTCCATCGCCGGACGTCTGAAAATTAGAAAACCTGGTGATCCTAACGTTCTTAACCTAATAGAAGAAACTTCTACATTGCTTAATTTTATTTGTGATGAACTAAAACGCCCTAGATTGCTATTTATGCTTGATGAGGATTTGGAGAAAGGCTTAGCCATTGTCAATTCGGTTAAGGCTTTGTGTTCACTGAAACAGTGCTAGTTCTGCTAGCAAGATATTTTGCAACATCAAATACCATATCAATCTGGCTAAAATTAACCTTGTTGACAGCCAACACATCTACGATTTGGCGTGCTGCCGACTTCAGGTTCAATCGCCCATCAGGACCAGCGCAAGGCTCGTTGACTTCGTACTGGTCTATTTTTTTACCCCGAATATACGAGACCAAATACAGGAAATCGTTATATTCAGCATTTAATTTGTTATCCATAATCTCTCCCTTCCGCCCGGCAGGGCTTTTTTATTTGTCAAAATAATCCCACAGGACCTTGAGTATCAGCGCATTGGCTGACATCCCCATAGCCTTCGCCCTGTCCTTGATGGACGCCCGCAGGTCTGCTGGCAGGCGTATCATGAACTGAACAATCATCTCCTCACCTCCTTGCTCAGGCCATATTCATAATGAATATGCTATAATAGTCCGCTAGGACTATTATCCCGAACTGGTTTTTCTGCTGGTTTGGTCTTTAGGTTCCGCTTGGGTTTACCTTTTAACTACTTTTAGTAGTATTTAGTCCGAAAAAAATTTTCTCTATAGGTAAACCACTATCATCAGATAAACGCTTGCAAGTGGTCAATCCTGGCAATTTCTTGCCTTTTTCCCAATTGCTCCAGCATTGCTGGGTAACTCCATAAATCGCGGCCATTTCAGCTTGGGTTCGGTTCCCTCGAATATCCTGTAATTTATTTTTCAATGTGTCTACCTCCCTTCTTTTTACAACCTGTAGTTGTTATTACGGTTATAAGTATACTACAACTTGCAGTAGTATGCAAGCACTTTTTACAACCAAATTTCTTTTTACTAATACACCTCTTAGTTGTATCATTAAAACCAAGAGTTGTATTTTTATTATGGGAGGTTTTACTATGTTTATAGAAAGATTAAAAGGATTGCGGAACGAGCATAAAATAACACAATCTGCCCTAGCAGAAGCAATGGGACTATCTCAACAAGCGATTGCAAAATGGGAAACCGGCAAATCCTCTCCTGACATTAACACTTTGAAAAAACTGGCTGATTATTTCGGTGTTACTACAGATTTTTTAACAGGTTATACCCCATCCCTTGACACTCGCCCCGACCTCCCGCCCCTCACCCGGCGCGATGAGCGCGACATTGCCAAGGACATTGAGAAGATGCTGGCCGAGCTGGACACCTCCGCAGCCCTGGGCGGCAGCCTCACCCCCGACGGCGAAGACATGGAGCTCCTTAAATCCTCCCTCACCCAGGCCATGACGCTGGCCAAGCGCGTTGCCAAGCAGAAATTCACCCCGAAGAAGTACAGGAAGGAATGAGGTGGTCTGCATAAATAACGAGGAATACATAACAACCAGATTGGACGAACAGCAAAAATGGTTCAGCCAAAAAAGCAATAAACATCAGCAGATGTATAAGCGCTACAAGCAAGCAGCCATAGCAATAACTATTGCCGCCCCCATTATAAACTATTTCATATCCGACCAATTCTGTGGCAGGATGTTCATGCTGGCCTCAGGAGCAGTTGTCACCTGGTTATATTTCAAGAACACATTGGAAACACACCTTGAGCTATGGCTTCAATATCGCGCTACCAGCGAACAGCTGAAAAGAGAAAAGTACCTGTTCTTGACTAAAACAGGTACTTACTTTGATAAGACGGACGATGTACGTCTAAACATATTGGTCTGTAACACAGAAGCAATCATTGCATCTGATAACCTGAATTGGATGAATACCATTAAGGAATCCAGCAAGCATGACACTCACTCCACCAATTCATAAGTCTTTGCGAAAATATCCGGCTTGCACGGGTACTGCTCGCCATGTACGCCTGTGATAATGTAATCACCGGGTGAAGCATGATGATCCCCCTCCAATGTTGGAATAATCATCTCCACTTCTGTCTGATAAGCCTCCACCACCACGGGCCTCTTTCTGTATTTTCTAACAATGCCCATTTCCTCACCTCCGTTTTCTATATTGAAAGGATTGATTTTATGCCATATCTAAAAACATACGATTTATTTGTAAGCCATGCCTGGAAATATGTAGAAGAATACGATAGTTTTATTGCACTTCTTGATGCTGCTCCTTGTTTCACTTACAGAAACTACTCCGCACCACCTGATAAGCCATTGTTCTTTACCGGCAGAATTAGTAAAGGTAACCTGGCTGCAAAGTTGGCTAACAAGATACGCCCTGTCAACGCTTTTATCATGCTATCCGGAATGTATTACAATTACCACGAATGGATGCAGGTAGAACTAGACCTGGCAAAGAAATACAATAAGCCCGTCATAGCTGTTGCTCCTTGGGGAAGCCAAAAATGCCATCGGATATTTATACTATAGCAGATGTACGCGTAAGATGGAATACAGATTCAATTATTTCGGCAATCAGGAACTACTCAATCTAACGCAACAGACATCAGCAAAGCAGAAATTCACCCCGAAGAAGTACCGGAAGGAACCATAATCTTATTTTATGTTAACAATGTTATAAATTTGTTGCATTATTATATACACATGTGATATAATTTTAGCAAGGGAAACAGCAATGAGCCTGCGGGCGAATTGCGGAGTCTTGCTAATCTGCGGAGAGGCAAGGCTCTTTTTTTATACAAAATATGGAAGAACTTATGGAGAAGCCATTCAAGACATACCATCAACAATTACGAATCCTTCGTAAAAGGAATATCACTATTAATGACGGTAGTAAAGCTATGAACATATTGAGAACTGCGGGGTATTACAATGTGATAAACGGATATAAAACACCATTTCTTGATAAAGCTAAAAGCAGCATTCAAGGTGAAGATTTCTACAAAGATGGGACTACCATAGAACAAATATATTCTCTGTATCTATTCGACCGAAGTTAGCCGATGACATACAGCAAAAATATTGTATAATAAGCACTGAGCGATTCGGGAATTGATTCGTCATACCCCCGAACTAACGATAGCCCCTGTGCTTATGCATGGGGGCTATTCGTTTTGCGAAGGAGTATCATAACAATCAATCGTTGTGCAAAGAATATAATTATGCTATAATCAATGTATGAAAGGGTTGCAGCATTCGGTGCTGGCCACTAAACCCCATTGCTTATAGCGGTGGGGTTTTTAATTTTATCACAACGCTATTAATACGTGCTTGATTTATACGTATTTTTCATGTTATAATTATAGATGTAAGGAGGGTTAGGCATGACGGCGAAAGAAGCTGAAAAGATTATTAAGAAAGATGGCTGGTATTTGGTCAGTATTGAAGGCTCACACCATCAATACAAACACCCAGAGAAATCTGGCAAGGTAACAATCCCTTTTCACAAAAAGCCCAAAGATTTGCCAACCAGAACCCTGAAATCTATATTCAAGCAAGCCGGGCTTTAAGCCCGGCGGATGCTTTCTCGAAAGGATGATATTTATGTTGAGTGTTTACCCTGCTATTTTCTATCAGGAAGCAGACGGCATTTCTGTTGTTTTCCCTGACCTCAATCATCTTGCCACTTGCGGTGATAATATGCAGGAGGCTATGGAAATGGCCGTTGACTGCCTGGCAGGATATTTGTTTACAGAGAAAATGGATGGCAGCCCTCTCCCAGAGCCTACCCCTGTTGACCAGCTGGATATACATTGCGAGGATGATACTGATGAGGAACGTGCTACTCCGCGCTTTGTCAATATGGTGTCTGTAGATGTAGAGGCCTATGCGGCAAAGCATTTCAATAAGGCTGTCAAGAAGACTCTGACTATTCCTCAGTGGCTCAATGAGGCAGCTCTGGCAAAGAAGATTAATTTCTCAAAAGTCCTGCAGGCCGCTCTGATGCGTGAGTTGAATATTCCTGTTGCATAAAAAAGACCAGCACGAAGCTAAAAAACTGGTCGAATTCGACCAGTTTGGAAATTTAGAAAGCATTTTTTATGAATGACAAACCATCGCCCAAATCCGTCACCAGTGTCGTTTTTCTTCAAGGGGAAATGCCTATGCGAAAAGAAAAGATAAAACAACGTGTCCGGGAGCTGATAAAACGCCATAATACCTGCAATCCCTTCGACCTGGCGGAGCTCTGCGGCATCCAGATAACGTATGCACAGCTGCAGGAGATGAACGGGCTGTACATGAAATACCGCAGGGTTGGCGTCATCATCATCAGCACGGAGGCGCCGGAGCACATGCTGAACTATATCTGTGCCCATGAGCTGGGCCATGCCCTGCTGCATGACGGGCTCAATGTCCACTGCATGACGTCGCACGGCTATTTTTCCGCCGGCAGGTATGAGCACGAGGCCGACTTCTTCGCTGCTGAGCTGCTCCTGGCCGGGGATATGCAGGAAAACGAGGATGCCGGCGTCTATGACGTGGCCGCCTCACACGGGGTACCTATGCGGATTGCAGAGGATTATGCAGAATACGCGGGAGGCAGGAAATCATGGCAACAGTAAGGACACGCAAAAGAGGCAATACATACACGTACATCTTCGAGGCCGGAAGGAAGCCTGATGGAAAACGGCATACCATAACCAAGGGCGGCTATGCCACAAAGGCGGAGGCATACAGCGCTGGCATAGCAGCCTACAGCAGCTGGATGGCAAAGCACGACATATCCCGGCTGGCAGAAATCACCTTGTCGGATTTTCTGGCTATATGGCTGGAGCACATCAGCGGACAGGTGACCTACGGTACTATCACCCCGTACCGTGCCATAGCCAAAATCGTCTGCGGATTTTTTGCCGATGAACTGCTGAAGGACATCACGCCTGCACGATGCGAGGCGTTCATCAAGTCGATGGCAGAAGCCGGCTACTCACGGAAATATATGCGCACCGCGAAATGCGTCATGAACCAGATGCTGGAGTACGCCATCTATCCCCATCAGATTATCACCGCCAACCCGATGGAGAAAATACAGATACCCAGGGATGCCAAAAAGGACATAGTGCCCCGCACCATCGTGACGCTGGATAAGTTTGCGGAACTGCTGGAAAAATATCCCTATGGAAGTAGGTACCACATGTTCATACAGCTTGCCTTCCGTACCGGCATGAGAATGTCGGAGCTGCTGGGGCTTGAGTGGAAGAACATCGACCTGCAGGCAGGAATTATCCATGTGCGCGAACAGCTTCTGCGCGAGACAGGAAGGGGCGAGCGCCTTACCACCAGGCTCAAGACACCTGCCAGCATCAGGGATATACCGCTGGATGCAGGGCTCATTGAGCTGCTGGCCCGCTGGAAGTCAGACCAGGAGCTCAACCGCATCATCAAGGCAGGCACCTACACCGAATACTACGCAAACGAAAAAGGCTCCCTGATAAGAGCCAGCGCGGAGCTGGTTCCCCAGGGAGCCGTAAGGGCGGAGCTGGTATGCACCGATGAGGACGGCATCCGCGTCCGGCGGGGTGACATAGACAGGATGCTGCGCGGAGAAGGGCTCAACGCCCACAGCTTCCGCCACACCCACGCCACCATGCTCATAGAGGCCGGGGCATCCCTGAAGGGCGTATCCTGCCGCCTGGGTCATACCAATTATTCAATTACCAACACAGTCTACATCCACAACACGGAGCAGATACAGTCCGCCACGGTAGGGATTTTTGAGCAGCTTCTGGACAACTTTCAGCCGAACAAATAGCCTTTGCGGACAACATGCGGACAAGCCCGCCAAAGAAGCCCGTAATTACAGGCTTTGAGCCCATTACTGCATGAAACGTTATTCCATACTCAACAAAGGCAAATAGAGCTCCAATACGCACAAATACTACAAAACAAAATTATCTTTCAGCCACTTGGAACGCTTGCAGATATTTTTCAGGCCGTTCTGGGCAATCATGGCAGCCATCAGCATGTCAACCACATACTCGGCACACACCCACCAGATGCGGTAGCCCAGCACCTCGACACGCTCTGCCGAACCTGACATCAGCACGCAGTCCGCCAGCTTTGCCAGGGAGCTGTCCTTTTCCCCCGTAATCAGCAGAATCTTGCCATTACGCTCCCGGAGGTTGTTCGCCACATCCACCAGCATGCGGTTCTCCCCGGTGCGGCTGATGATGATGCTCAGATGCTTCCTCTGGCCGTTGGAGGACATCAGATACATCTGGGTCATGGTAATGGGAATGGTATAGGTCTTGTCCAGCCATGCCAGGTTGCTGGCCGCCTGACGGGCAATATTCTCGTTTTCGTCAGTGGCATAAAAATCCACATGCTCCGCTGCCCGTATCATCTCCACCGCCTTGACCACCACGGCAGGCTGCAGCATGGCACGGGTTTCCCGCAGGGCGTTAAACTCCATGTTGGTTGCCTTTTCTATGGCACGGCGCACCGTATCATTGGCTGAAAATTCCTCCGTTTCCCCCGGCTGCCCCATTACCTGCAGCATATCCGCCAAAAATCGCACCCGAAAGTCCGTATAGCCCTCAAAGCCCAGCTTCTGGCAGAAACGCACAATGGCAGACGGGCTGGTATAGGCGTTATTGGCCAGCTGCCGCGTGGACATATTGGCTATATCCTGGTAATTTTCCAACAAATACGCAGCAATTATCCTCTCCGCTTCCGAAAAATCCTTCTGTTCCTTCAATACACGAACCAGCCTTGACATACTGCATCCCCCTGTCCCTGCTTGAAAATTATCTATATTCAGCACAAAGCCTATATTCAGTATATATTATATCCGTCAGCAAAGCAAATAACCCCTCAAAATATAGAAGCCGTGCCGAAAACATCTCCCGGCACGGCCCATATATAAAGAGGGGTTGCAAGTTTGAAAAATTGTGCAGCTTCCTGCTTGCTTACTGCTCCTCTGCCATCATATTGTCATCCAGCTTCTTGACAAAAGGCAGATAGATTGCAGTCGCAAGCACCAGATTGACAATCTGGATTACTGCCCCCTGCCAGCCGTCCAGCAAAAGACCGGCAATCACCGTCGGTGTGGTCCACGGCACCTGAATGGCACCCATCGGATCCAGGAAGCCCACCATCATAGCACCATAGGTAACCCAGAAGGCAACCACAGGCACCAGGATAAAAGGCACCAGCATGAACGGATTGAAAACAATCGGCAGACCGAAGATAACAGGCTCGTTGATGTTGAAAATCGCCGGCATGGTAGCCATCTTGGTCAAGGAACCCAGCTGCTCGGATTTGGATACAATATAGGAAGCAATCAGAAGTCCCATGGTCAGGCCGCAGCCGCCGGACTTCACAAATACATCGGTAACCTGAATGGTCATCAGCTTGGCAGCAGGATTGCCTGCCAGAACCTGGCCTGCATCCAGAAGTGCCTGGTTATCAAGGGAATTGGCAATCAGCATCGGGTTTACTACGCCGCCTACTACATTCGGGCCGTGAATACCTGCCCAGAACAGCACGCTCTGCAAGCCTACGATGATAGTGCCACCTGCAATGGTGTCAGACAAGCTCTGCAACGGAACCTGAATCATCTTGAACAGGAGCTCCGGTGCAGAGGTATTGCCTGCAAAGTGGCACAGCCCCCAGACAAAGGAAGCAAGAGTGAAAATGAAGAAGCCAGGTGTGAGTGCCTCGAAAGCCCTTACCACGCCATCCGGCACGGAGTCAGGCATCTTGACACCAATGTGATTTTTCACACAATAACAGTAAATACGGCTGGTTGCGTATGCCACTATCAAAGCTGTAATAATGCCGTTGGAGCCTGCCCAGTTCTTGGAAATAATATTTCCTACCACCTGGCCGTCCTCCAGCACGATTTCCGGCGGCATGATGATGACGAAGGCAGACAAGGCAAGCCCTGCCGCTGTCATACCATCCAGACCTTCATTTGCCACATACTTGTATGTGCTGCACAGAACAATAATCAGTGCCAGAATGCTGAAGGTACCGCCGCTGACGGCAAAGAGGGGTGCAGCCCAGTCCTTGCCAAACATGCCGCTCATGAAGTCCTCCCAGCCAGGTATCGGCAGGCAGGCAATCAGCAGAAACAGCGAACCGCAGATTGTAAACGGCGTGGTCATGATAAAGCCGTCCTTGATGGCGACAATGGCCTTGATCTGCGCAAAACGGTTCATGACCTCCAAAAATTTATTAAATAATTTATTGTTTTCCATTTTATCCATCTCCTCTTGTTGTTATTGCTTAGGGTGGAAAGGCCGGGGCGGGGTCACTGGTACAGGCTTAGCTGCCGGTCCCGGCCCTTCCTGATTTGTATGCGATTAGAAGTGGAAATCAACTTGTGTGCGGAACAGCTTGCGGGTAAACTCCGTTGCTCCATCATGATTTTTCTGCTGGGAATAAAGGGTTTCCCATTCGATATTCTTGTACGGAACATACTTTACGCCGAACACCCAGCCCCGGGAATAGCCAGGGAGGGAGCCCCACTCATCATCGTGGGAATAATCACCATACTTGCCGTAATCGAACCAGCGGCCATATACGCCGAAGGAACCGGCATCATCCAGCTTGGTGCCCTTGTAATTCAGCCTTACAGCCTTGCTGGTATTATCGCTATTGGCATTGGTGCGGGTGTAGGTGCCGATCAGCTCTACATTCTTTGCTAACTGTGCCTTGCCCTCTACTGCCCACATGTTGCTCATGCCCTGCTCGGATACACCGGCTGCATCCTTGCTCTCAGTGTTATGGGCGTAGGTCAGGCAGGTCTCTGCTGCATGACCAAGGCTGCCGGTTACGCTCACGCCTGCGATAGCAATTTTCTCGCCCTCGTTCATGGTCACCAGCTCACCCTGGCGCGGACGGAGCCAGAAGCCCTTAGCACTCCAGCCCTTGGCAAAAGGCGCCTCCAGGGAAATACCATCAGCAGCATGGCCGAACGGGATATTCTGGTAGCCCAGGCCCCACCACTTGTTGCCGACGGTGAGGGCTACATCACCCAGCTTGCCCTCCACCCAGATGCGCTGGAGAGTACCATCCTGGTCATTCTTATCTTCCTTGCCGGTCTTCTTGTCAACACGCCAGGACTGATTGCCGGTCCAGCCCTTGCGGGTCTCGCTCTCAAAATGGGCATCCCAGCCAGGCGCTACTGCCATCTTGCCCTGCAAGTCCATGTAGAAGTGCTTGTTGTTGTCGTCACCTGCCCTGTCCTCCAGCTTGTCGCTGTCGTACTTGGCGCGGACATAGCCGCTGAGCATTACATTGTCCAGCCGCTTTTCCAGGGAGTCAACCCTGTCATCCAGCCGCTGCAGCTCATCGCTGTACTCGCTCCTGAGCATCTCCACCAGTCCCTTGGTCTTCAGGTCAGCTTCCTTGGACTTTTCCACGGCCCTTGCCACGATGGATGCCATCTCATAGCGGCTCATGGTGCGGCCTCCCTCAAAAGTGCCATCAGGATTACCTTCAATGATACCATCCTGCACCAGCATGTCAATAGCTGAGTAGCTCCAGTGGTCCTTTGGCACATCGGCAAGCCCCCCCTCGGCTGCCAGTGCCGTACCATGCAGTCCTGCTGCCATGACAGCTGCCATTGCCGCATTTAAAAACTTCTTGTTCATCATAAATTCCCCTTTTCCTCTAAAAAGATTTGCTTTTCTGAAACAAGCCCTAACCTTGTGACCAGCTGCCTCACATTCCTCGTTCCCTGAAGCTTTCCAATCACTCCCTGTTTCTGAATCAAGAATATCATAAGCAAAATCACAAATAAACAATTCTGAACCCCTTGAGAACAAGATTCTTTTTTTCAGCTTCCCCATTTGGTGCACTGTTCCAACAGTGTTTTCAGTCAACGTTTTCCTGGCAATATCCTCTGGCTAATAATCTCTAGGAAATAATCTAAAGACAATAGAAAAGGCAGCCCATCCCCCTGCGGCACAGTGCCGCAGGCAGGAACAGACTGCCTTCTCCCTCTATATAGCAATAACATCAAAGAGGCTAGTATATAGTTTTATCAGCCAACAGGAGCACATGCCTCATCAGCCGATTTCAATCTCCCGGGAAAGATTCTCGCCATTGGTCTCGATTACCCTCTTGTACCAGTAGAAGGACTTCTTCGGCTTGCGTTCCAGGGTGCCCTCGCCCTTGTTGTTCTTGTCAACATAAATAAAGCCGTAACGCTTCTCCATCTCGCCGGTGCTGGCGGAAACGATATCAATCGGTCCCCAAGGGCAGTAGCCCATGAGAGCCACCCCGTCCAGCTCCACTGCCTTCTTCATCTCGGTGATGTGGTTGGCAAAATACTCAATGCGGGCATCGTCATGGATGATGCCATCAGCTTCCTCGTGCTCGTGGAGGCCGATGCCGTTCTCCACAATCATCAGCGGCATCTCATAACGCTCCTGCAGCACGTTCAGTGTATAGCGGAGACCCACAGGGTCAATCTGCCAGCCCCAGTCATTTGCCTTCACAAACGGATTCTTCACTTCCTTGCCCATGTGGCGCTTATCCTCGGAGTCAAAGGCACTGGCAAAGCTCATGTAGTAGGAGAAGGCCAGATAGTCAACCTTGCCTTCTTCCAAAAGCTTCAAGTCGCCAGGCTCCATCTTGATATTGGTGCCGAAACGCTCCCACTCCTTCAGGATGTAGCTAGGATAATGTCCCCGGCACTGCACATCTGCAAAGACGAAGGTCCTGTCCATCTCCTTCAGGGCAGCCATCTGATCAAGAGGAGCCGCACTGGCTGGATATACAGGGCACACGGCCATCATGCAGCCGATGTACATATCAGGGTTAATCTTGTGCCCTTCAATAACCGACATAGCAGAAGCCACAAATTCGTGATGGGCAGCCTGATACATAGCCTGATACCTGTCCTCACCCTCCTGATAGCGAAGGCCGGAATCCTGGAAGGCATGATGGTCGCTCATGTCCCCCACAACATCACGCTGGTTGTTAATCTCGTTGAAGGTCATCCAGTATTTTACCTTATGCTTGTAACGCTCAAAGCAGACCTTGGCGTAACGCACGAAGAACTCAATCATCTTGCGGTTCCGCCAGCCGCCGTACTCATTGGCCAGGTGCAGCGGAATCTCAAAATGGGACAGGGTAACCACCGGCTCCATGCCGTACTTCAGCATCTCATCAAAGAGGTCATCATAGAACTTCAGGCCTTCCTCATTTGGCTCCAGCTCGTCCCCCTTCGGGAAAATCCTCGTCCAGGCGATGCTGGTACGGAAGCACTTGAACCCCATCTGTGCCAGGAGGGCAATATCCTCCTTGTAGCGATGATAAAAATCAATGGCCTCATGATTCGGATAAATCTTGCCAGGGATAATCCCGTCCGTAATCTCACGGCGAATCTCAGGCCCCCCTGCTGTCATTACATCGGCAACGCTAGGCCCCTTGCCCCCTTCATTCCAGCCGCCCTCCAGCTGGTGAGCCGCCACTGCGCCGCCCCACAAAAATCCTTTTGGAAATGCCATAACTTCTTCTCTCCTTAAATAAAAATTGCTTAAAAAACATACTTCCTCTAGTGCCTTAACTTATAGCAACATTGTAGCATTGCCAAGGATTTTGCCACAATAAAGGAAGTGCCTTTTGCAATGACATTTCACAAAAAGCACTTCCTGCCTGAAACAAAGTTCCAATTTTTGTCCACAATACAATTTTAATAATGGAAATTGCTGCGCAGCCACCGCTCCCTTTCCCCTACGGCCTTGAAGCCCTTCCTGGACAGCAGCGCCGCAAAAATCACATCAATCACGTACTGGGAGCCAATCCAGAATACCCGCGTCCACAGCTCCTCCAGCGTGCTGGCAGTCACCACCGGCAGCACCACCTCCGCCAGCTTGCTCAGGGTAGAATCCGGCGTACTGGTTATCAGGATAAACTTGCCACCATGAGCCCGCAAATTCCTCGCCACATCAATCAGCATCCTGTTTTCCCCTGTCCTGCTGATGATGAAGCCGATATGCTTCTTGTTTTCCCTGGATGAGGTCAGGTACATCTGGGATATGGACAGCGGCAGTGTGTAGCCCTTGTCCGCCATGCTGAGGTTCACCGCTGCCAGGTTGGCAATATGCACGTTGTCATCCGTGGCATAAAAATCCACATGGTCAGCCTCGATGATTTCCTTCACCGCCCTGACCACCAGCACCGGCTCAAGATGGAGATGGGTTTCCTTGATAGCACTCCTTTCCATGCAGGCGACCTTTTCCATCAGTATCCTCACTGTATCCTTGTTGGTAAAAGAATCATCCTCTCGGCTCTGGTTGGCATATTCCATCATTTCCGTCAAAAACCGTATCTTGAACTCTGTGTATCCCTCAAACCCCATGCGCTTGGTAAAACGCACAATAGTCGAAGCGCTGGTGTAGGTCAGCTGGGCCAGCTGCCTGGTGGACATAGCCGCTATGCTGCGGTAATTCTCCAGCAAAAAATTGGCAATTTCCTTCTCCTACTCCGAAAAACCTTCCTGTACCTGCAACGCCTTAATCAGCCTTGACACGTTGTCATCCCCCTCACAAATTTCAACACCTGTTCTTCCCTTCTTGGCTCCCCTGTTTATATCTCCCATATACATTTTACCAAAACAGCCCATGAATTGTATAGATTATATTGTATTTTTTAGATATTTTCACAATATAATATTGACACGCCAACAGGCTGTGCCAGAACAACAGCACGTTCCGGCACAGCCTTCATATTGGGGATGGACTATCAAAATATTAGTTATTATCCTAGTTATCATCTTATTAATTATTGCTGAGATACCACACTGCCAATCAATTATTGCCAGCCTGCTCCTCTGCAATATAGCTGAGATCCAGCTTCTTGATAAACGGCAGGTAAATCAATACGGACAAGGTCATGTTAATCAGCTGGATAACAGCACCCTGCCAGCCGTCCAGCAAAAGGCCTGCAATCACAGGCGGCGTGGTCCACGGCACCTGGATGGCGCCCATCGGAGAAAGGAAGCCAATCATCATGGCAACATAGGTAACGATAAATGCCGCCACCGGCACCAGGATGAACGGAACCAGCAAGAGGCCGTTGAACACTACCGGCAGGCCGAAGATAATCGGCTCATTGATGTTGAACAGCCCAGGCACGGTAGCCATTTTGGTCAGGGAGGTCAGCTGCTCGGATTTTGCCACCAGATAGGAAGCAATAATCAGTCCCAGGGTCATGCCGCAGCCGCCGGACTTGACGAATACATCGGAAACCTGAATAGTCATGAGCTTGGCTGCAGGGTTGCCTGCCAGCACCTGTCCTGCATCCAAAAGTGCCTGATTATCAAGGGAATTGGCAATCAGCATCGGGTTTACTACGCCGCCCACAACATTCGGGCCATGAATGCCTGCCCAGAACAATACGCTCTGCAAGCCAACGATGATGGAACCGCCTGCCAGTGTATCGGAAAGGCTCTGCAACGGAACCTGGATTGCGCTGAACAAAAGCTCAGGTGCGGAGGTGTTGCCGGCAAAATGGCACAGCCCCCAGACAAAGGAAGCCAGCGTAAAAATCAGGAAACCAGGGGTAAGAGCCTCAAATGCCCCTACTACACCGCCCGGCACGGACTCAGGCATCTTGATGCCGATATGGTTCTTTACACAGTAACAGTAAATGCGGCTGGTAATATACGCCACCAGCAAGGCGGTAATAATGCCGTTGGAACCGGCCCAGTTCTTGGAAATCACGTTGCCTACCACCTGTCCGTCCTCCAGCACAATCTCAGGAGGCAGCACTATCACAAAAGCGGAAAGGGCAAGCCCAGCTGCCGTCATGCCATCCAGCCCCTCATTGGACACATACTTGTAGGTGTTGCACACCACAATAATCAGTGCCAGGATGCTGAATGTACCGCCGCTTACTGCAAACAGCGGCGCCGTCCAATCCTTGCCAAAAATACCGCTCATCAGCTCATTCCAGCCCGGAATAGGCAGGCAGGCAATCAGCAGAAACAGCGAACCGCAGATGGTAAAAGGCGTGGTCATGATGAAGCCATCCTTGATGGCAACTACCGCCTTGATCTGGGCAAAGCGGTTCATAACCTCAAGAAATTTATTGAATAATTCCTGTCTGTTCATTTGTAACCCCTCAATTCTTTAAATGTCAGAATATTCTCAATACAATTTAAAATCGGATTTTGCGGGGCGGCAGCTCCCCAAAACAGCTGCCTGCCGCCCCTGCACACATTCCATGTACAAAATCCCTGCATACAATCCCTGTGTACAATCAGAATCAGAAGTGGAAATCAACCTGGGTACGGAACAGGTTGCGGTCAAATTCACCCTGCTTGTCGTTGTTCGTCTGCCAGGAATAGAAGGTTTCCCACTCAATGTTCTTGTATGGGACATACTTCACGCCCAGCACCCAGCCCTTGGCATCGCCCGGCAGGGAGCCCCACTCATCATCATGGGAATAGTCACCATGATGGCCAAAGGAGAAGTAGCGGCCGTAGATGCCGAAGGAGCCTGGATCCTTCAGATCAGTGCCCTTGTAATTCAGGCGCACCTCCTTGCTGGTGTTGCCGGAGTCAGCATTGGTACGGGTATAGGTGCCAATCAGCTCCACGTTCCTGGCAACCTGGGCCTTTCCCTCGACTGCCCACAGGCTGCTCATGCCCTGCTCGGATACACCGGCTGCATTCTTGCTTTCGGTGTTGTGGGCATAGGTCAGGCTGGTCTCCACGGCATGCCCCAGCCTGCCTGTTACATTCAGGCCCGCAATAGTAACATTGCTGCCCTTTGCCATGGTCACCAGTTCACTCTGGCGCGGACGGAGGTAGAATGCCTTGGCATTCCAGCCCTCAGTGAAGTCAGTGTCCACGGAAATACCGTCAGCAGCATGGCCAAACGGCACATTCTGGAAGCCCAGCCCCCACCACTTGGTACCCGTGGTAACATTCACCTTGCCAACCTTGCCCTCTACCCAGATGCGCTGGAAGGTGCCATCCTGGTCGGCAGAACCATTATCGCCCTCACGCCAGGACTGGTTTACTGTATAGCCCTTTCTGGTCTCGCTCTGGAAGTGGGCATCCCAGCCAGGTGCTACCGCCATCTTGCCTTCCAGGTTCATGTAGAAATGCTTGTTGTTGTCATCGCCAGGACGATCCTCAAGGCTGTCACTGTCGTACTTGGCACGGACAAAACCGCTGAGCATTACGTTATCCAGCCGCTTCTCGATAGAATCCACTCTTGCATCGAGACGCTCCAGCTCAGTGTCATACTCAGTTTTCAGCATTTCCACCAGCCCCTTGGTCTTCAGGTCTGCATCCTTGGAATTTTCCACAGCCCTTGCCACGATAGCCGCCATCTCATAACGGCTCATGGCACGGCCCCCCTCAAAGGTGCCATCAGGATTGCCCTCGATGATGCCATCCTGCACCAGCATGTCAATAGCTGCATAAGACCAATGGTCCTTTGGCACATCAGCCAGGCTTCCCTCTGCTGCCAGTGCCGTTCCGCTGATGCCTGCCGCCAATGCCAAGGTAACTGCTGCGCTCAAAAACTTTTTGTTCATGAATTACTCCCCTTTTCCTTCAATAAGTGTAATGCCTATATCCTCCGGCAGCAGGAGATGCCAACGGCTCTGTCACCCCGTTTCCAGAACCATTCTTCATATCCCCTCTGCCTGAATAAAGAATAGCACACCGGGAATCACTTTGAAACAATTTAAAATCACAGTCGAACAATATTCGATGGAATTTTGTTCACAGATGAAACAGTGTTGCACCTAAAAAAAGAGGTATTTAAATAACTCCCTTGAAAAAATCTTGATTTCACAAAAAAGTCCCTGGGAAAAAGGTACGCGTTCAAGTTTTCTCTTTTGTCAATGGGCACTAAAAAAGCAGCCCCTGCAAGAGCTGCTTGAGAATATATTATTCATCTTTTAGGTATATTGATTCAATCCATGGCAAATATTTTTGAATGCCATCTCATTATGAAGCTAGTGGCCGAGTACCTTTGTTATCAGGCTCAGTACCTGTGCAAAATACTTCTTCACCATCGGTGTTCATCTCATCAACCATCATAAACAGCTTTTCATCAGACATCGCATCATCAATATAAGGTACCAGATTTACCTTTTTCATAGATAACACCTCTTTGCTTGCTCAACATCCATCCCTGCACCACCTTGTTTGGCATTTCTACTTGATATCATTATACCATATTTTTCTCTGCTAGAAAACCTGTTTTCTGCCAAATCAAGGTATTTAAATAACTCCCTTGAAAAAATCCTGATTTCACAAAAAAGTCCCTGGGAAAAATCACATTTTTCTCAAAAACTCCCTTGGAAAAATCTCAAAACCTGCTATACTATTGGGTGAAGGGGGGATTTACTTATGCTAGAACGAAAAATTGAACAAACGCTTATTGATTGGAAAAACACTCCCGGGCGTCTTCCCATGGTTATCAAAGGCTGCCGCCAGTGCGGCAAAACCGCTTCTGTATTGCATTTTGCCAAAAAATACTATCCTCATGCCGTATATCTCAATTTTTTTGAAAGCCCTGCCTACAACACCATCTTTCAGGGAGATTTGAACGTAGACTTTCTCACCATGATGATTACCGCCCACCTGGGCAGCAAGGCTGTTTTTGAACCTGGCAGAACCATTATTATACTGGATGAAATACAGAACTGCCCCGAGGCGCATACAGCACTGAAATTTTTTCACCTGGACGGTCGATATGACGTTATCTCTACCAGCTCCCTGCTGGGCGTCAAGGGCTATGGGCAAATGCCCAAATCCATCCCCGTAGGCTATGAAACCACTGTTACCATGTTCCCCATGGACTTTGAGGAATTTCTCTGGGCAAACGGCATTGACAAGGGCATCATTACCCTGCTCAAAAACCAGCTTGCATCAGAAGCAGCCATCCCCGAAGCACTGCATCAACGGCTGAGGCAGCTGCTGCTCCAATACACGGTTGTAGGCGGCATGCCTGCCATAGTGCAGAACTTCGTCCTCAATCACAATATGGGCACCGTGCTTGCCATGCAAAGGGATATTGTCCATTCCTATGAAGACGATATGGTAAAGTATGCCCCGAACAAGGATAAAATCCGTATTCGCAAATGCTTTCTGTCCATTCCCAATCAGCTTGCCAAGGAAAACAAGAAATTCCAGTATTCCCTTGTGGAAAAGCGCGGCTCTGCCGCCAAATTTGAAAGCAGCCTGGAACGGATTGCCGATGCAGACATCATCAACCGCTGCACAAACCTGCACACGCCGGAGCTGCCCCTTGCCGGAAATGCAGATGAGAACATCTTCAAAATCTATATGGCAGACATCGGGCTTTTCATCAGCATGCTGGAAGACGGCACCCAGAGTGATATAATGACCGGCAATCTCCTTGGCTACAAGGGAGCTATTTTTGAAAACCTGATTGCGGATTTTCTAGGCAAGCAGGGTATGAAACTATATTATTTCCGCAAGGACTCCGGCCTGGAAATTGATTTTGTCATCCGCTATCATGGGCAGGCAACCCTTATGGAAGTCAAGGCAACTAACGGAAACACAAAAAGCACCAAAGCTGTTCTCGCCAAACCTGACAAATATCACGTGACACATGCCCTGAAATTGGGGGATTTCAACATTTCCCGCAACGGGGCAATCCTCAACCTCCCCCTCTACATGGGAGCTTTCCTCAATCAGCCATAAAACTGCCTGTACCATCCCCCTTGTATTCGGATATAAGGGGGATTTTCTGCAATAAAAAACGGCAGCCTTGTTTCGGGGGATAAAGACTGCCGTTTGGGGAGGAGCAATTCTATACAGTAATTGCGTAACTTGTTAGCTTATTTTATTTTGCAGGAGTAAACTTCATCCACTTGTACTCTGCCTGAACAGGGAAGTTGGAATCATCTACCGGGTTCAGCCAGGCATCAACGCCGCGGCCTGCCCACAGATTTGCCATAACCATGCTAGGGGTTACAGGAATATTATCAGTAGCCTGGTAAACTTCCTTGCCATCTACATACCAGGTGATGGAACCCGGCTGCCAGTCAAAGGCATATACATGGAAGCCCTCGCTGGCATCAAAGCCCAGGTCGCACAGATACTCATGGTTGCCCTTGCTGTCGGTAAAGTAGTTGAACTGAGCCTTGGTGGTATCCTTGCCCAGGAACTCGATATCAATCTCATCCCACTGGGTTTTCGGCTCGTCATAAGGGCCGGTATAAGTAAAGAAGGAAGAAACGATACCGTCGCTCTTGGCAGGCTTCATGCAAACCTCATACAGGCCATAGTGATACCTGTTCTGAGTGGTAGTGCGGAACTCCGCACCGGAGTAGTTTACTGTAGGATCAGACCAGCCCGGGCCATCCTCGTTATCCAGATTCAGCTGCATGCGCTTGCTATTGAAAGTAATATTGTCCTTGTACCAGTTGGTATCAAACATAGCACCATTGGTCCAGCCGTGGGCAGCAGTTGCTTCCTTTGGCATCTTCTTGGAGAAATCAAAGAAGAAACCGCCCTCAGGAGCAACCTGCTCTACAGTAGCGCAGTAAGGGCTGTCAGCCGCCTCCACATTGGCAACAGGCAAAGTCATGGCACTAACGCCAACAGCAAACAGGCCTGCTACAACACAGCTTGTCAATTTCTTGAAATTCATAACTATCCCCTCATCTTTCAATAATTTTTTTTACTAAAACGCATCATATAATCATATAGCAAATATTGTACATCAAGCACTAGGCATCCAATATCAGAGCTTGTCCATCTCACGATACACATCAATCAGCTCCTGAGCCACCAGCTTGAAGGCCTCGGCACTCATCAGCTGATCTTCCGCATGCATAACCAGCAGGCAGGCAACAGCAGTCCCTTCTGCTTCCCTGCCCAGAAGCTCCAGATGCACATCATGGCCTTCGGCAAAATTCTCATCGCCCTTGGCAAGCAGCTGAGCAGCCCTTTCATAATCCCTCTCACGGGCGGCATGAATAGCTTCGATGTAGCAGCTTCTGGCAGTGCCAACGGCAGAGATTATCTGGAATACCTGAATCTCCAACTCATCATTTTCTTCCATTGTTGGTTCTCCTCTATAGTGCAATGTGCAAGACTTAGAAGTGGAAGTCAAGCTGTGCACGCCATACATGACGGGTGTAATCAGAAGTATCATGTCCAGTCGGCCCCCAATAATCCTCTGTTGACTTAGACCAGCCATAGCACAGTTCACCCTCAACATTCTTGGCAAATACATACTTGCCGCCAAAGGTCCAGCCAGTAGAGCCATCCAGCCACAAGTCATCACAGGTATCGCCCAGCCAACGGCCATGATCCTTGTAGTTGTGCCATCTGCCATAGAGATGGAAGGAACCTGGCTGATTGAGGTCAGTCCACTTGTAGCTTACCTTGATGGCAGTTGCGTTATTCTGCTCATCAGCATTGGTACGAGAATAATCTGCCCACAGGTAAAGGTTAGGAGCAAAGTTCTGCATCATGCTGACACCAACCATCTGATTGCCATGATTCCAGACAACAGCCTTATCCTTTATAGTACCAGTACCATCAAAACCATATTCATCATAGCCTACGACACTACCAGTTTTCTCTACATTAGCACGAGCATAATATGCCTGGAGCTGTGTGCCATGACCTACAGTGCCCTTGATACCTGCACCGGCAATGGCCAGCTGATTGATATCCTTCTTATCAGGCTTCCAATAGAATGCAGTTGCTGCCAAATCCTTGTCATTCAGCTTGTAATCCAGAGTAATACCATCTGTTTCCTCGCCAAACATCATAACCTGGAAGCCGAGACCACGCCACTTACGGCCAATATCTACAGACAGTTTCTTACCAAGATTTCCTTCCATCCACAGACGCGGATAGAACTTGGAGTCACCACGGCCAGCACCTGCATAAACCGGATTTTTAGGGTCTCTGCCATAATTTACCTCATCATGGAAATTATGATAATTTCCATACTTATGGTTGATTTCCCATTCAGTGCAAACCTTCCAATCATCATTTACCTTGTACTTAGCCTTCAGGCTCATGTAGTAGCGGTCATTGTCATTCTGATTCATATAACGGCGAGAGTCATTATTCTCATAGCGAACCTGCCCAAAACCGCCGATTTCCAGCTTGTCAACAAAGCTCTGCATCTTGTTGATGGCAGCAGTATTCTTCTTAACCTGCTTCTCCACCTTCTTCAAGGTCTTCAGCTCGCCGGACAGCTCCTGGCGCACACCGTCAATCAGGGCATCGTCAGCAAAGCTGCCGCCCTTGTAGGCGTTGGCAATAATCTGTGCCATCTCATAGCGGGTAAGAGTCTCGTCACCCTTGAAGGAACCATCAGGATAACCTTCCAGAACGCCATCCTTGGACAAAACCTCCAGCGCACTGTATGCCCAATGCCCCTTCGGAACATCGTTAAATGCAGCCTCATTCAGTGCAGCATCCTCCTGTGCCTCAGCAGCCAGGGCAGTGGAAGCGGATACTCCCATTGCCAGGCCTAATGCCATAGCCAATACTTTACTCTTTTTCATCATGCAGTCTCCCCATTCTTTTCTTCTTCAATCAAGCTGCTATCCATCTTCTTTACGAAAGGCAGATAGATAACAACAGCCAAAGCCAAATTAACAATCTGAATTACAGCTCCCTGCCAGCCATCAAGCAGCAGTCCGGCAATAATAGGTGGCGTAGTCCATGGTACCTGCACAGCCCCCATCGGGGAAAGGAAACCAATCATCATAGCAGTGTAAGTAACGAACAGTGCCACGATAGGAACCAGGATGAACGGAACCAGCAAGAACGGGTTGAACACAACAGGCAGACCGAAGATAATCGGCTCATTGATATTGAAGATACCAGGAACGGTAGCCATCTTGGTCAGGGAAGTCAGCTGCTCGGACTTGGAAACCATGTAGCTGGCAATAATCAGGCCCATGGTCAGGCCACAGCCGCCGGATTTTACGAACACATCATTTACCTGCATGGTCATGAACTTGGCAGCAGGATTGTTAATCAGTGTCTGACCTGCATCCAGCAGTGCCTGGTTGTCAAGGGTGTTGGCCATCAGCATCGGAGTAGCAACACCATTTACTACGTTAGGGCCATGAATACCAGCCCAGAACAGGAGACTCTGCAAACCAACGATAACAGTACCGCCAAACAAGGTATCAGTCAGGCTCTGCAACGGAGTCTGAATCATGCTGAATACCAGTTCAGGAGCAGAAGTGTTGCCAGCGAAGTGGCATACGCCCCAGACGATGGAAGCCAGCAGGAAAACCAGGAAACCAGGGGTAAGAGCCTCAAATGCCCTTACTACACCGCCTGGAACGGACTCAGGCATCTTGATACCGATGTGATTCTTTACACAATAGCAATAAATATAGCTGGTAGCAAAAGCTACAAGCAAAGCTGTAATAATACCGTTCGAACCAGCCCAGTTCTTTGGAATTACGTTGCCAGCGACATGTCCGCCTTCCAGAACTACCTCCGGCGGAATGATGATTACGAAAGCTGCCAGAGCCAGCCCTGCCGCCGTCATGCCGTCCAGGCCTTCATTGGCTACGTACTTATAGGTAACACATACTACAACAATCAGCGCCAGGATGCTGAAAGTACCACCACAGACTGCAAACAGCGGTGCAGCCCAGTTCTCACCAAACATGCTGACCATCAGCTCATTCCAGCCAGGAATTGGCAGGCAGGCAATCAGCAGGAACAGTGAACCGCAGATGGTGAATGGCGTAGTCATGATGAAACCATCCTTAACTGCCACAATCGCCTTAATCTGCGCAAAGCGATTCATTACTTCAAGAAATTTGTTAAACATTTCTTGTCTTGACATTTAGAAAACTCCTCTCTCTTTTATTAAAATATGATTTCTTTCGTCCTGTTTGTAAATCTTTATCAGGACAACCCTTCTTACAATTCTAATATAACAGACCTCATGACAATCCTCAATAATTCCATCCCATGTGTAAACGGTGTTACAGGTATCTTTTATCTACTTGTAACACCGCTACAAAACACTCCCAAAAGGCACTTAATCAATTATATGTATATCAGAAGCTCCAGCACATGTTGGCATTCAGGGAATAGCCCTTCTGCTTGCCAGTCCAGCCGGATACGCCCAGGTCAAAGGAAACAGGGCTGGCCTTCGGAGCAATCAGTACACCCAGCTCCAGCATGCCGCTGCTGCCCTTTACGGATGGGCTAGGAGTGCTGAAACCATTGGCGGTAGCATAGGCAGAACCATCAAACTCATACTGCCATGCCAGGCCTGCATAGATGCTGCGCACCGCGCTGGTGCCATGAATATAACGGAAACCGATGCGGGAACGCTTGGACTTTACAGCACTGAAATCAAGGGTATCGCCATCAATATTTACAGAAGAACTGCCCTGATTGGTGTAGAACAGCTTGCCATACAAATCAATAGCATTGTCACCGCCCAGCTTCTGCAGCTTGCCAACGCCTACGTGAGCACCCCAATACTTGGCACTGTTGTCATAGCTTACATCATGGCCAGCCCATACGTTGCTGCTGCTGTAGTCGCTGGTTACCTTACCATAACGCACAGAACCCTCATAGTAGAAGCCGTTATCATTGTCCTGGCGAGCCATGATGCCTACGCCATAATTCTGGGCAGTACCAGAACCGGTAGTACCATCATCCAGATAGGAATCATAGTTGCCGCGGCCATACTCAAACATAGGGCCAAAGAGCAGCTTACCATTACTATTCTTTACTTCCTTGGCAAAACCGATATTGAAGTTGGAACCCTTTACATCCACATGGGAGCCGGACTCCTGGCGCATGCTGCCATAATTTGCAGCTGCATAAGGAACCATGGAACGGCCGGAATCACCAGAATCCTTGGCATCCTGCACAGCCTGTGCCGCATTGGTGAAGCCAGCATTAGCCAGCAAATCAGCACCACTTGCCACCATAGCCAAAGTAGCCATCTGAGTCTCTACATAGGACTTGGAATTTTCACGCACACCAGTCACTGTACCCACGTTGGTAATTTTATTAGCGGATACGCCCAAGGTATAATCTTTCTCAAACAACGGAGAAGCATTTACTTCATGCTTAGTTCCATGCGTACCAATATTAACCTTGCTAGCATCAATAGTACCATTTTCAACAACCAAAGCAGTACCTTCACCAGTAAAACCTGAAACATCTATATTGCTATAATCACTCAAAGTTCCAACCTTTAAAGTTCCCGAGCCAGCGATAATCAATTCATCAATCGAGCAATTATCTGTTACAGTAGAGCCTGCCCCATTCACTGTTAGCTTTGCCCCAGTAGCATCAACATTTTTAGCTTCCAGCTTGCCATTAACCGTAAAATCATCACCTGAATTGATTTTTAAGGTATCTGCCAACTTAATATTTTGTACACGAACTCCAGATTCCATAAGCTCAAGATTACCAGCCTGCAAACTCAATGCAGTACCTGGAATAGACGGTGTAAAAGGATTAGTATTATTATCATCTGTAGTATCTGTGGAATATTGATATAGTTTTACGGTATCTGTATTTCCAGCTATTAAAAAGGCTCCATCAGCAGTTTTTACGCCAATACGCTTCAAAATTATAGTATTGTTAGTACTGTTATTCAAATTTTTAGCAATTTTTATCTGCCCCTGAATATTAGTTTTACCATAACCATTATCATTTCTAGTACCGCTACCAAACGTAATAACATTATTTTTTAACTCAGCACCATCCCAAATAATATAATCTTGTCCACCAGCACTGATTAAAATATCTTTACCATTGATAATACTCTGATCGGTTATAATGGCAGTTTCATTATCACCAACCAAATACCACGGTTGGTTGGTGTAATGATTTATTGTATAATATACAGAAGTCGTATCAGATGGAGAACCTCCATCACCTTTAATTTCAATATCAGCTGCATAAGCATTACCAGCAACCATCAATCCCAGCAGCACCTGAGCTGCCAAAGCTTTCTTTTTCCCCTGCAACATTAAACAACCTCTCCTCTTATTACATAACTTCAAATAAAACCACATTTTGCTGATATACGCCCTTTGGAACTCTTGCGTATAGCACGTTCTCAGGTGGCTATGGCTGTGCCATTACAGGCATGTATATGAGCCTCGCTTCTTAGTGAATTCGAGCCGCAAGGCGATGAATGAACTTAGAAGCGTGAGGCTCATGTCCATAGCGCGAGCGTGCCTGCAATGGTATTGCCATAGCCGCCCGAACAATGCCCATTAGACATTGCACTACATCAGGCAATTTTCCCAAAATCCTAGGTCAAATATACCAGCATTTCTTTACAATCCCACTATACCAAATCCAAACTACCTACGAAATACTTCAAAACAACATCGAAGCACCGTTACAAAAATAAAAAATTCCTCTTGTAACAGTGCTTTTCTTTTTCCAGTATTTTTTCATTTTTCCCCCAAAAAACACTTTAAAGCACAAAAAAATAAGGACACAGCCTAAAACTGCATCCTCACTATCAAGCTATCTCCCCTGCTCCAAACTCCAAATCATAAATTTCAAATTTCACTCATCTTATCTTTAAGCTCTTTTTCCAGCACCACAAAAGCCTCAATAAAGCTGTCCCTTATCATTAACAGCATTTCATCCACCTTTTCCTCATCGTATATATGCGCAGCCATATTGCGTTTTTTCAGCATCATCAGCCATGCAGCCTCATCATTGATAAAACCATGCCTATAAGCCAGCTGCAAAATCTCCCTAGGAGAACCTGTAGCTGCCCCCTCCACGCCATGCAGGCGCAAGACTTCAGCAGTTGCTTTCCAGGCAAGCTCAAAAGTAAGATTAAACTGGCACCTTACCCCCATGCAATAAATCGCATCTTGCTTTGCCATCACAAAATCAGCACGTCTCAGCACACTCAGGCATCTAGAAAAATTATCAAGTTTTTTCATAAGACCAATTTCATGCCTTTCCACATCATATACCAAGCATTATAAAATACCATCTCACAACGCACGGCACATCACCCTGCACCGCTTCCTGCAAAAGGCCACCCCAAACGCCATGATTTCCGTCCTGCCCTCGTTCCGCAGCCGTTCATCATATCGCCGTGCCTCTATCTGCTGCAGGGCAGCTGCACAGGCCTTTTCCAGCTTGTCCATGCTGTCAGCGTACTTCACCTCGATAACTATCCCCTTGTCCAGATCATCCGGCTCAACGATAATATCGCAAAACCCGTCTCCCGACTCAGCATTGGACAGTATCAGCCACTCTGTCTCACTGCGCAAAAGCCCCAGCAACAGCCCGTGATAGAAGCTTTCCTTGCTGCCAGTCCTGGCCTTGGTATCCAGCACGCTAATCATCCGGCTCAGTCCGCATCGCATATTCAAAGCTCATCCCGTCCACGTCCTTCAAGGTCAGAAAAACCACAGGATATTTGCCCTGATGTGCCTCGCAAAGCTTGTTATCCGAGGCCACTTCCAAGCCATCAAACAGGCTCCTGTCCCTGCCCACCTCAAAAAAGCTCTGCAGCATCCTCATGGTCAGGGTTTTGCCAAAGCGGCGCGGACGGGTAAACAAGGTAACTTCACTGCCACCGCTGAGCAACCTGCTGATAATGCCCGTCTTATCCACATAATAATAACCGTCGCACCGTATTTTCTCAAAGCTGTCCACGCCCACAGGCAGTTTCAATCCATTCATTGCCTTGCACCTCGCTTTTTGCCCAATCCTCACTAATATCTTGCTTAGTCCTTAATAATATTTTACTTAATAATATTTTACTTAATAATATTTTGCTTAATCCTCAATAATGGAAATGCAGCTTCAGCCAGTTATCCCTCTGGCTCACATCCTTCAGCCCCTTCTGAGCCACCAGGGAGGCAAACAGCACATCCACCACATACTTGGCACCTGCCAGGAAAATCCGCGGCCCCAGCTCCTCCAGCTTCTTCACGCTGGCCACCGGCAGCATAATATCCGCCAGCCCACCCAGGGTGGTATCCGTCTCCGAGGTAATCAGCAGTATCTTGCCGCCCTTGCTCCTGATAGTACGGGCCATATCTACCAGCATGCGGTTCTCACCGGTACGGCTGATAAAGATGCTGAGATGCCCCTTGGGGGCACCTGCCGCCATCAGGTACATCTGCCCCACCGAGGCGGTCAGGCTATAGCTCTTGTCCACCATAATAAAGCTGGATGCCGCCAGATTAGCTATATTGTAGTTATCATCCGTAGCATAAAAATCCAGATGGCTGGCCGCCTTGATAGCCTCAATGGCCTTCACCACCAGCACAGGCTGCAATCCTGCGTGGGTATCCTTCAGGGCATTTACCTCCATGTGGGTGACCTTGTCCATAATCATCCGCACCGTATCCCTGCTGTTAAAGCCCTCGTACTTCTGAGGCTGATTGACATATTGCAGCATCTCCGCCATAAAGCGTATCTTGAAGTCAGTGTATCCCTCAAAGCCCATCTTCTGGCTGAAGCGCACAATAGCCGCCGAGCTGGTATAGGTCAGCTTGGCCAGCTGCCTGGTGGACAGAGCCGCCAGTCCCCGATAGTTTTCCAGCAAAAAATCTGCAATCATCTTCTCAGAATCAGAAAATCCCTCTTGTTCCTTTAGTTCCTTAATCAGCTTTGACAAAACCATTCCCCCCAGCGGTTTATCTACTTACTTGTACATTTAAGTATAGCAAAATTCCCCCTGCCTGAAAAGGAAACTGCACCATCACAGCTAAAAAAGCGCAAAAAAAGACAGCTCCGAGGGGTTGGACTAATAGGAGCTGTCGCAGAAAAGAGACTATTGCACGAAGAAAGTGCGCAATATTTTATTCAAAGTCCCAGAGAGGAAAATCCCTGGTGAGCTTCAAATCATCAGCCTTGATGTTCTTGTCCGGCTGCATGAAGTAAGACAGGGCATAAATGCCTGCACCGCAGTAATCAATGGCGTACTCGTTGGTGGACCAGGACATAAGCACATCCAGGTAGCACTTGGCCGGTGCCGGATTATACTTGGCAATATACTCGGTCTGGTCAGGATCACCGCCGGACACGGCATTCGGGCCGCCAATCAGAAGCCCTGGCACATAAGCGCCGGTGCTTTCATGGATACGGTTATGAGGATGTTCAGGAGGATTCTCGCCTACGCCGGTCATAAAGCTCTTGTTGAGGACATTTCTGCCAAACATGTAGTGAATCTGGCTCAGTGCCCCCTCCACATAGGCCTGCTTCGGTGCCAGCTGGTTGGCCAGCAGCAGGATATCCCCCTTGGTTACGGCATTCTTGGTAGAAGCCCAGGTATACTCATTCTGCTTGAGGGAGCAGTCAAAGCCGTCCTTGCCGATAGTGTCTACAATATCATCGGCATAGCTGATGAGGGCAGCCTGCACCTTTGCCTTGAACTCAGGATTTGCCTTGGCGGCCTTGGCGTAGCTGAACTGTGCCAGTGCCAGGGTATCATCCCAGGTAAAGAAGCTTGGCTTCTGGGTGATGACATCCTTCTGCTCCGTCATGAGATACTTCTCGTACTTCTTGTCGCCAGTGGTACGGAACAGCTCCGCTGCCAGCCAGCAGCGCTCCGTGGCATCCGCAGTATCATTGTAAGGGCCGGAACCGCTTTCCTGCCCCTCATCCACCCGGTAGATGGACTCCTTTTCCTTGACCAGGTATGCCCATGCCTTCTCGGCATTCTTCAGGCAGTCCTTGGCAAAGGCCTTGTCAAAATCAGCATATACCCTGCCAGCCATCGCCATGGAAGCACCATACATTGCGGTGCTGGCGGTGCAGGTGCTGTACAGGTAACGCTGCTGGGTATCGGTATCAGGTGACTTGTCAAAGCCCGGCCACTGGGCACCGGAAATCTTGTGGAAAGTGCTGCCGTCGCTGCGCTGCATCTTCTTCATGAATTCCAGCTCAAACTTTACCTCGCTGAGGGCATCAGGCATGTTTTCCTCCTGCACCCCCTCCGGGAAGAAAAGCTGTCCCTTGAAGAACTTGTCAGGATTTGCCTCATAAGCCATCATCAGCTCTGCACTAGCAATAGCAGCCGTAGTGGTATACTTGCCATAGTCACCGGCATCATACCAGCCGCCGCTGGCATCCACCACATCACCCTTCTTGTTCAGCTTGTCAGTAAAATAAACCTGGGCTTCCTTATCCTGGGCATGGCCGCTGGCAATCTTCAAGCCCGTCAGCTTGTCATGCATCGGCGTATTGCTGCGGGACAGGGTATATGAACGCCAATTCTGCAAAGCAGGCACAGCATAGACATTCTTGCCGATGGCAAAGTCTGCGGACTCCTCGCCCCCTGCCACCAGCTTATAGGTTCCAGGCACCTTAAAATCAGAAAAATCAGCCCTTGCCACATATTCCCCGGACATCTCATCATAAGCCTTGTCAGTGAGCTTGCCCTGATATACGGTCTTGCCGGTAGCGATGTCCACAATGGAAAAATCCCTGCTGTCCCCCTGCAGGGAAATCATTGCCACCTTGCTGTAGTCCTCCAGGTAGCCCACCTGGTCAACGTGAATCCCCTCAGATGCTGCCATCGCTACACCTGCATCAACACTCAGCGGCAGCAGCATGCCAATCCCCAAAGCCGCCATGATAGGCATTTTTCTTGTTAATTTCATTTACGCCTTCTCCTTTACTTCAAAATCTTCTTTCAAAAAAATCATAAAACTCTCTTATGATTTATAAGATAGCACACCAACAATCAATAATAAACACTTGCAAATTACTGTAAAACATCGTGCCAACAAAAAATACAATGCCACGTAACATTGTTACACAGCACTGTATTCAGTCAATTCATATAAAGTTCGGGAAATTTCAGCGGGCCTCCTGCTGGAAATGGCTCCTGAATTCCTCAGTGGCAATATAATGCTTGATAAAATCCAAAAATCTCCTGTCCATATCGCTAAGCTGCTTCTCCCTGCCCCAGTAAAGGCAGATATTCACCTTGAGGGGCGGTGTCAGCTGGCGGCGCACGAAAATCGTCTCCTCATTGGTCACGAAATCCGGCAGCACCGAAATCCCCAGCCGGTTGCCCACCAGCTGCTTGATGGTCTTCAGCTGGGTGGTGCACAGGAGAATATCCGGGATATAGCCCCGCTCCACGCAGCGCTCGTACACATGCTGATACTGGTAGGTATTGGACTGCTGCATGATGAAGTGCTCATTCTTCAAGTCATCAAAGCTGATTACCTCCCTGCGTGACAGGGGCAGCTCCGGACTGACGCACAGGCTCATGTTGTCGGTCATAATCAGCAGCTTGTTGCTCATTTCCTCCGCCCGGCTGGAAAAAATAATGCCAAAATCCAGCTCCCCGGAGTTGGCCTTCTCCATGACCTCCGTGGAATCCCCGTACTCCTTCACATCAAGATTCATATCAGGGTACATGGCCTTGAAGCTGGTGAACAAATCAGGAAACAGATAGGCCTCCACCATAGGGGGAATGCCAAAGTGCACCGTGCCCTGCTTTTCCAGCTGAAAACGCTCCATGTCCCGGTAGGTGTCCTCCACGGACTTCATGATCTGCTCCGCATGTAAAAGGAACGCCTTGCCCTCGTTGGTGAGGGTGACATGCTTCTGCCGCCGGTCAATCAAGGTAAGCTTCAGCTCCGTCTCCAGGGACTTGATGGCCTTGGTGACAGAGGGCTGGGAAACATGCAGCTCCTCCGCCGTCCTGGTGAAATTCTTCAGGCGGCTCAGGGTGCAGAAATATTCCAGTTGCCTAAAATCCATCATCACACCCCCTACATCACCAGCATGGTAAAGGTGGTATTGTGGAAGGTGTTCCTGTCCCTGCTGCTGCCTGCGGCACGGCTGGGGCAGATTTCCCCGAAGGAATAAAAGCCGGACATGCTCATGCCCTCAGGTATCATGTGCACATAGCCCTGAGCTTCCAGCTCAATATCATTGGCATAGCTCATGAGCCGTGAGGCGCAGGAGGTAATAATCAGCGTGGAAAAGTCATAGCCATGCCTTTCCCTTACCTCCGCCAGTGCCCTGATGGCCACCTCCTCCACGGAGTCATGAATGTCCTCCTTGCTGATGATGCCGATCTGCACATTGGCACCCAGCGGCACCTTGCCCAGAAACAGGCCGCCGCCGGTCTCTTTATCCACAAAGGCCAGCTGGCGCATCAGCTCAATCTCGCCGCCATCTTCCGTCCTGTAGCGGATCCTGAAGGGCGTGCTTACATAATCGCAGACATTGACATCTGCATTGATGCTGATGCCAGCCTTGGCAATAGCCTCCGCCAGGGGCATATCATCCAGCTTCATGACCATGTTGCCCTGCACCTCTGTCACAACCCCCTCGTAGTCCAGGGTGCTCTCCACATTAAAGCCGTACTGGATGACCTCCTGTGCCCTGCCGGTAACCACCATCAACGCCAGGGCGTGATTCATGACGCGCCTGTCACAGACAATGCGGCATTCATCCATCACAAAGCTGTCAGAAGCCAGCCCCCCATAAACCGGTGCCCCGTGGCACAGCTCATCCAGGGTATCCACAAAATCCTCCCCCATCATATCCAGGGTAGGATTGCCATAGGCCAGCACCAGCTTCACATCATCATCGTCCACACCGGCGGTCAGGCCGTTGTACAGAGCCGTTATCTCAGCCCTGGCATTGGCAGCCGTCAGCTCATTGGTGCAGCCCGTATGAAAAACGCAGTCCCCGGAGGTAAAGATGTGCAGGGAAATCCCTTCGTTCTTGAACCCCTCCATGGTAAACATGGCCACAGCCGTAGTGCCGATAACAGGCACCCCGAATGCCTCCTGCAGCCTTTCTGCCAGCTCCTCCAAATCCGTATCAGGATGGGCAAACAGCAGCCCCGCGCTATGAGCCTCCAGCTTAAAATCCCCGAACTGGGACACCAGCTCATCTATCGCTATATCCAAATCATCTATTTCATCAGTAAATAACGCTACTGATTTCATTGCTCTCACTCCACATATATTCCTAAATCCCAGAAAACTTGTAAGCAAATTACTTCCACTGGCCGATCAGCTCCTCCAGGGCATCATAATCAAAATCATCCCCGGCGGTCTTCATCTGCTCCAGCAGCTGCCTCTGCTCATCAGTAACCTTGAACTTGGACATCTTCTTCAGCAGGCTGCCAAAGCCGTCCAGGTCATAGTCCCCCAGAGCCTCGTTCATCTTGCCGATAGTTTCCTCCAGCTCCTGACGGGAAGCCTCCTCCAGCTGATTGTCATGCTGATGCTGCAGGAGCTCATCCACAAACCTGTCGCTGATAAAGGCCAGCACCGCACTGTACTTGGCCAGCAGCTTGTCCAGGTTCTTGATGATGTACTCGTAGTCACCGTTCTTGCCTGCCATCTCATGGGCCTTGGCCATGGAAGACAGCTCGTTCTGCCCGATCAGTGCCGCCACGCTCTTGAGGGCATGCACCTCGATGGTGTAATTCTTCAAATCCTTGCTCTCAGCCAGCTCGCCCAAAAGGCGAATTTTCTTCCTGCCGTCGGTGTACACCTGCCGCAGGATGTCCTTGTCCACCTCGTCCATCTGGGTAGTAAACGGCTTTTCCAGCACCACCAGCTTGCTGGAATCAATAAACTTTTGCAGGCAGGCATCCAGTGCCTTCGCCTCAAGAGGCTTCGGCAAGAAGCCCTGGAAGCCGTATTCCAAGTACTGCTCCCTGACACCGCTGATAGCATTGGCGGTCAGGGCAATCACCACGCTGTTCCGCTGCTCCGGAATCTCACGCAGCTTGTACAGGGCCTCCACGCCGTCCATCACCGGCATCATGTGATCCATGAAGACGATGTCGAACAGCTCCTTGTTGAGGATATTCAAGGCCTCCATGGCACTCTCTGCCGTATACACCTGCACCTTGTAAGGGGTAAGCATGCCCTCTGCCACCTTCAGGTTCACCTTGTTGTCGTCCACCACCAGCACCTTCACGTTCTCAGTGGTAAATGTATACTGGAACAGCTTGTCCTGTCCGGCAGTTTCCGCATGGTTCACCTTGCCCATAGGCCGCCAGTCCTCCACCTCGTTGACCATGGTCCAGGAGAAGGTACT
>JBJDWY010000108.1:0-34430 GCA_051866255.1 Anaerovibrio sp.
ATCAGGAGGGGGTTACGCGATTTTTATTTTTTTAAAAAGTTGTAAAGTGCTGTAATAAAACAAAATGGCATCCTTTATCGCTAAATAAGCGACAAGGGATGCCATTTTCTCTACTTTGCTGGCAGAATACTGCACCTTACAATTTATATGCACAATACCAACACCAATTATTTTTTGACTTCATACAACCTGTATCGTCTAGGCTCAAGTCCGCCTAAAAATACATCCTCTGTAGTACCTGCTTCATCAGAATCATACAACAGAACATAATCAGAATCATGTAACAAATACTCATACAATGGATCAAACGAACTCACAAAAATATGCGTAAAAGAATATTTCTGCAAATGCTCCCTATAATCCAACAGGCCTTTACGCAACAATACATACTCATGCAGTATATTTTCTTTGTGGTTTATTGCTGGTAAAAATACTTCCGCCCTCGCATCTAAATAGCACGGAATACCATGAAATTCAAAATATCCTCCGCCTTCACCATAACCTGTCCACACTGACAACTGCTCCGGAGGTGCACTATCAAGCAATATCTGTACGCAATCTTCCCAAGACTTCTGTACAGGTGGTACATTCAACATCTGACACTTAATTGGAATAACAGCAACTAACGCCAAAGAAAACGCAGCCATAATTAACCCCAAGCTGCCCAATTCTGAAAACTTCCTTCGCCACAAAAAAGCTATCACAGCCATGAGCAATAACGCACAAATGACTACAATGACCAATGTTCCACCCCAATACCGCCCTTCTATACACTCCTTTAAAAATAATCTATTCTTCCATAACGTAAGAATAGATACTGAACTCAAAGCCAGCAACATAATATATCTGATACATACAGATTTTTCATCGTAAGAAAGCTTTACATTCAGACCCTTCCAGTCACGATAAACATAGGCTATACCCAAAAAACCAAATAAAAAATATAAAAACAGGCTTCTTACCGCCATCATGCTCATTAATGCAGTACCAGCTGTCAACAAAATATAATGCAGCGGAACCTTGTTCCTGCTATATATGCTTGTTACAATTATCATAGAAATAAATGGTATACCAAATAGATCATATATCGATAATGTATCCATTTCCGCTACAAGAATTTTGATATCCAGCACACCATAAGAATAATATGTATATGTTATAGCCTCAATGCCATTTGGATTCAAAAATGCAGCAAAGAACATAGCCGTTCCAAGCAAAGACAGCTTTTGCCATGTCCATGCTACATTGCATTTACCTAAAAAATCTACGTTTCTGCACACAACAGCCTCTATCAAATATGGCAGCAAAAAAACAAAAGCCATCGGCCACATAGCAGCATGTAAATTAATCAATAAAATCGAAAGCAACGGAAATAACAAAAAAATCCACCTAGATTGTTTTTTTGAATAGTACTCCAGCAAATATATCTCAATAAGAAAAATTAAACTGGAAACTACCTGTGGGCGCTGACAAACAAAACCTGTACATATAAAACGCCCAACAAAAAATGTCAAAATAGCCGACAACTCAAAATTTCGCTTGCTCACCAGATAAGCCAAACGAAAAAAAACGCAAATCAACACTATACCAGCTACCCACGTAAATACAACAAGCCATGTTAATCCACCAAATGCGTATAACTTCCACAAAGCCAAAGCAAATAGCCACTGCTGTACCACTAAATGCAAACCTTCATGTATCGTGAACGGCTCGACATGAGGGATACCATGTGCCTCTATATATCTCCCTACATTGAGCATGAACCATACATCATTATTAATAGCATTTCCCAGACCTATCAAGCCTAAAAACATAGTAGTTGCCAGAAAAACCTTTTTGACATCCCAATTACTGCCTGAAAAAAATCTCATCGCCAATTATCCCTTCTGCCGTACCTCATGATAGTTTTCTTCCGTATTGACCTGCCACAGTGCCTGCTTGTCCTGACTGCCGGAATTAATAACACGAACAGCCTCTATAGCCGTAAGCATAGAATGATCCATATTGTTATAACGATGCTGCCCATTACGGCCAATGCAGTACAGGTTGGGTATAGTATCGAGATATTCCCGTACCTTGCCCAAATCCTTATAGGAACCAAAGTATGCCGGATAGGCCTTTTCCATTCTGACAACGCAGCCCTTTTCCACACAGTTATGCCTTATAATGCCGATTTTTTCCATCTCCCCGACAGCAAAGGCAAGAAAATCATCATCCTGCATCTGCCACATTTCATCTCCTTGCTGACAGAAGTATTCCAGCCCCAGCCAGACCTTGCTGTCAGGCTTTTCAACCAAATAGGGTGACCAATTGTTGAATACCTGCAAACGCCCCAGCTTCACATCAGGCTCCTGGATATAAATCCAGCAATCAGGCACAATATTCCCCAATGTCTTATGGCTGGTCTGATTATCAATCTCCAAGCGGTCAACCAAAAGCCCTGCCGTCATAAAATCACGATAGGGAAGCTTATCGCCTATTGACCGTACCTCATCAGGCACACCGTAACCAGACAGCGTATGCAATAGTTGAGAAACAGGCATACTGGAAACAACGTAATCAGCATCCAGCCGTTCCCTGCCGTTACCACATTCATAGACCACACCGGCAAGCTTACCAGATGTGCCAGGCAGCAGTTCCACCACCTCGCAGCCCATGCGGATTTCACCGCCCATAGCCAATACCTCATCACGCATTTTTTCCCAAAGCTGTCCAGGACCGTATTTCGGATAGCGGAAGCGTTCAATCAAAGAAGCCTCAGTCTCCTGCTGCTTTATCCTCAAAGTCCGTTGCAGGAAATCTGCTACCACCCTGCTGATAGACACTCCCTTGATACGCTGGCTGCCCCAGTCTGCGCCAATATCCCTCGGATGCCTGCCCCAGACCTTTTCCGTATACTTCTCAAAAAAAGTCTCATACAGCCTCCTGCCAAAGCGGTTAATCATAAAATCCTCCAGATTATTTTCCTGCCGCTTCCTGAGTACAGCCTGCAAATAACTGAAACATATCCCAGCCATACGCGAAAGGCCAAGATTTCTTATAGTTTCCCACCCCAAAGACACAGGATAGGCAAAAAAATGCCGCAGATAAAAAATTCTTGAGATGCGCTGGCGATTGAGAAAGACAGCATCACACTGTTCCGGATCTGCGCCGCCTTGCACCAGTTCAACATCCCTGCCCAGCAACTTGTCATCCAAAGCTGGTGCTCCCTGAGGCGACAATAATTTTTCCCACAGGGCAGCCACCTCATCATTCTTGGTAAAAAAACGATGGCCGCCTATATCCATCCTATTCCCGTCAAAATTCACAGTCCGGGACAAGCCACCCACCACCTCATCCTTTTCAAGGATAACGGGCTTGATGTCGGTTTCCTTCAACAGATAGTATGCTGCCGTCAAGCCGGCTGGTCCTGCTCCGATAATTATCGCTGTCTTCACCTTGCTGTTTCCTCCTCAACCTTCACCCTTATTACGCCGTCTGCCTTAAATACCAAAAGCTTTCGCCCTAAATAATTCCACAAAAACACAATAACTGTCACTACCAGCTTCACCAGCAAATAGTCCACCTGCAAAAGGTCAACTCCTGCATACATCCCCAGCTCCGTCAGTAGCAATCCGGCAACACCTATAAGCACAATCCCTGCCATATCCCTGACATTCCTGCCTCTCCTGTCAGCCACCACAGCAGGAGCTCGAAAAACATACCTTACTGACAAAAAAGTATTAACGGCCAGGCCGCCCAAAAAGCCTGCCAAGGTTGCCCAATACACCCCGGCATAGCCTGTAAATATATACTCACGCATCACATATAAAAGACAAAAATCTGCCCCGAAGGAAAGACCACCTGCCAAACCATAGCGAAGCAGTTCCTGCCAATTCTTATACGGCTTGCAATCACTTGAGCTATAATCATTTTTTCTGTCTGCCAATATCGCTTCCATGTCACATATCTCCACACTAATCCTTCTGCAAAAACCTGCTGCCCACAGCAATGCCATAATAATCAGCAGAACCAGATGGCAACTCCAGCACCGCCCAGGTTTCCCTTTTCCAGCAGACACTGATGCCAAGCCAAGGGCGGACATTTCTTGCAACTTTCACCACAGTATAGTCCTCCGCCAGATACACTGCATCAATGGCAAAACGCATAAACATCATATGGATGCTATTGCAGGGTGCAATCAAAAGCCCCGTTCCCAGCGGCAGGCTGTCCGGGCTTCTCAGCATCAGGCCCCGCAGCCTCTGCAAAAAATTATCCGCAACCTGAACCCGGAGTTCCAGCTGCGGATTGTCCAAAAATAAACTAACAGTTTTCATATCAATAAACTCACTTAGCAAGATTTTTCATCATATTCAAGAGAGATGGCAAAAGCACAATGACGAATATGGATGGAAAGATGAACAAGACCAATGGAAAAATCATCTTGACAGGAGCCTTCATAGCCTCTGCCTTGACGGCCTGCCGCCGCCGCTCGCGCATATTGATAGCCTGATTATTCAGGGTTTTGCCCAGGCTGGTTCCCAGCCGTTCCGCCTGAATAATCGCCGTAACGAAAAGGGCAACCTCCTGCACCTCGCACCGCTCGCCCATCATGCGGAGAGCCTGCCGCCGCGGCAGTCCCATGCGCACATCATCCAGCATCCGTGTACATTCCTCAATCAGCGGCCCCTTCATGCGCTCTACGATACGCCGCAGGGCTGCATCAAAGGACAAACCTGCCTGCACGCTTACACAGAGCAAATCCAGTACCTCCGGCAACTGCTTCGTAATCAGCTTCTGCCTTTTCTGTGCCATAATCCTCAGCATAATCCAAGGCAAGGCAGCCCCCATAGCAGTAAACAAAAGCACCACCATCACCAGCTGAACAGGTGCCAGGTCAGGCCGCCCGTATGCATACTTAATAGCAATAACAAAACCCACTAGTACCGCAATACACCAAAAAACCGCATACCCTTGTGCTGTCCACACACGCCCCTTGCCAGCCGTTACCAGCTTGCGCTCAAGAGCTGCCGACCAGGCAGCAGGAGCCAGCCTGGTAATCAGGTTCCCCAAATAATTGCCCAGCGGTGTAATTACACGCTCACGGAAACCGGGAATCTCATCTTTATTATCATCAGTCTGCCGGATTTTTTTTCCTTCATATCCCTCATCCAGGGATTTCAGTCTTTCATTAAGCTCCTTCTGAGGTATTACCTTAGCCTTGATGATGGCATACAGGATAGCGAAAACCAGCAAGGCAACTGAAAGAGAAAACACCGCCACCAGCATCAGTAGTACCTCCCCCCAGCTTCTCCATTCGACATAAAGAAATCCTCCGGCAATTCCACGCCATTGGTCTGAAACTTTTCCATAAAGCTTGGCTGCATACCCGTAGAAACAAAATGGCCGGTCAGCTTGCCATCTGCATCCATGCCCGTCTGCTCAAAGCGGAACAAATCCTGGGTAGTTATTACATCACCTTCCATGTGCTGCACCTCGGTAATATAGGTGATTTTACGCGAGCCATCCTTGAGGCGGGACTGCTGCAAAATCAGCTCAATAGCAGAAGAAATCTGCTCACGGATAGCACGGACAGGCATCTCAAAGCCCGCCATCAGCACCATGGTTTCCAGACGGCTGAGGGCATCCCTCGGCGTATTGGCATGAGCCGTGGTCAGGGAACCGTCATGGCCTGTGTTCATGGCCTGCAGCATATCAAGAGCCTCGCCGGAACGAACCTCACCTACAATGATACGGTCAGGACGCATACGCAGGGCATTCTTCACTAAGTCACGGATAGTAATCTGACCTGAACCCTCGATGTTAGCTGGCCGGGACTCCAAAGTCACCACATGACTCTGCTGCAGCTTCAGCTCCGCCGCATCCTCTATGGTAACAATGCGCTCATTCTCAGGAATAAAAGAAGAAAGCACATTCAAGGTAGTGGTCTTGCCTGAACCGGTACCCCCTGATACGAGAATATTGATTCTCGCCTGAATACATGCCTTGATAAAATCAGCCATCTTCCTGTCCAATGTGCCGAAGCTGATGAGGTTTTCCACCGAAAGAGCCTTTTGGGCAAACTTACGAATGGTGATGCAGGGACCGCACAGTGCCAAAGGCGGAATAATGATATTTACACGGGAACCGTCCTTCAGTCGGGCATCCACCAACGGCGTGGACTCATCAATATGCCTGCCGATTGGTGACAATATACGCTCAATGATATTCATCACATGGGCATCATCATGGAACTGCACCCCGGAAAGCTGCAGCTTGCCCATACGCTCAATAAACACCTTCTTGGGCCCATTAACCATAATCTCCGTAATGGATGGGTCTTTCAATAGCGACTCAATAGGGCCCAGCCCCAGCATCTCATCTCGCAAATCAGAAACAATCCGCCCCCGCTCGCTGACCGGGACAGCAAAAGGATTATCCTCCAGCACCTTGTCCACATAGTTGCCTATGACCTGCTCCACCTCAGCAGCATCCTGCTGCACGGCAGACAAAACCATCTGCTCAGTAGGCGTCATCTGCTCCACAATAATCTTATGGACAGACTGCTTGATAGTCTGATAATCATTATCTACTGTTTCTGCTGAAATAGTAGCAAAAATCTGTACCTGGACATTCGGCTGATTGCCACGCCCCAATTTTTCCAATAATGTCAAGACCCTCACATCCTTTGCTACTTTCTATCCGTATACATGGTATAGGTGATTCTCATGGCATTGCCAATGCTGTCCCCCAGAATATTATTTACTGCGTTGGCAATAGCACTCTCTGTACTAAGTTGCGCCCTTGCCCTTACTACCACATTGTGAGTTGTGCCATCATAGGTAACAGACAAAAAATCATTATTAGTGCCATTCACGCTATCAGGCTGCCATACATATATATCGCTGACCAGCGTAACGCCTCTGGTTTCATTCCTGATAACAGCTTTATAATCATCATCAGTGCTCTTTAATGAAGCCTCATGAGCTATACTGCGCACTGTATTACTCATAGTCAGATAATCACTGAATGCCATGCCAAAATAAATGACACCCATGGACAGCAGCAAAAACAATGGCAGCACCACGGCAAACTCTACTATCCCCTGTGCCCTTTGTTCTCTCAGCATACTGCCACCTCCTAAAAACTGTACACACAATCAATCTCAAAAATCATACCGCCTGCGACTTACATCACAGGCGGCCATACCATCTCGCAAAATCGGCTATGCACCGACCACTAACTGCACTTTGGCTAAAATATCAGCAAATGTGTCCAAAACAGCATCCCGTAGGGCACTATTTCCCATCAAGGTGGCAGCCAGTGCCAAAACTGCTACAAATGCCAACAACAGGGCGTACTCTACCATGCCTTGGGCTTTTTCATTCTTGAACCAGCATCCTGACAACAAAACCGTCTCCTTGAACACAACTATGCCGTAAAAGTAAAAACATATCGGGCATTACCAGCCTGAATTATCGTCCATTAGTTACCAGCGTTAGTCAACTGATTTGTAGTCTTACCAAAAATACCAGAGATAGCACCACTCAAACCATTGCTGCTAGTCAGAACGATAGCCAGAGCTACAACAAATGCCAAAATCAGAGCATACTCCACGATGCCCTGTGCTTTCTGGCTCAGGTAACGATTCTTGAGATGAGTTAAAATAGTGAACATAATTCATTCCTCCTATGAATAAAAAATAATAAATATAAAATATTAATATCGCCGATAGATATCAGCGTATATTACCAACATAATAAATACTAAATCTCTATATCAACTATTTTCTTGATTACCAGACAGCCTATCACAATCATGACCAGGGAGCCAGCGACTGCCATCCTGCCAATGGGTTCATTGAACAGCGGATCAAGATAATTAGGGTTGATAGTATTTAAAAACCCTGCCAAGGCAAACGGCAACGCCACAAGGATAAACCCTGACATACGCCCCTGAGCAGTCAATGCCATAACCTCCCGGCGCATCCTGATGCGGTCATTAATCGTCTCACTGATATTATCAAGAATCTGGGCCAGATTGCCGCCTACCTGCCGCTGAATGAGCACGGCAGACACCACCAGGTTAAAGTCAGGGCTCTTGATGCGCTGGGTCATGTTGTTGAGGGCATCCTCCAAGGATACACCCACATTTACATCCCTGACCACCTTATTTATTTCCAGCCGGACAGGGTCATTCATTTCCCCTGCCACATGCTCCATGGCCTGCATAAAGCTGAAGCCTGCCCTAAGGGCATTGGCCACCATGCTGAGCATATCACCCAGCTGATTGACAAAGGCCGCCTGCCTGCGCTGGATGCGGATGGACAGGGCTACCATACATCCCAGAATACCGCCCATGAACCCCAGGGCGGCAGTGAGCAGATCCAGCGTCAAAAGCCCCAGCACCAGTGCCGCCACTGCACCTGTTCCCAGCATAATAACCTGGAACTCGCTGCCCAGAAAAGGCCACGCTGCCTGCTGCATCTTCATGTCCAGGCTATTATCCCTCTGAAAGCGGCTTATCTTGGCACCTACAATCTGTACAAAAAGCCGTAGCCTCTCTACCAGAGGCTTGACGCCATTACGCCTGAAACCATGCTTCTTGCTGGCATTTTGCAGGCTCACATCCACCCCGGCAAAGTACGCCATGCGGTTCTGGATAGCTTTCTTCTCCGAGCCCTTGCGGCTCAAAAAGATCATGGACAGGCTAAATCCCAAAATCACGGCCATTACGCCGATTGCAATATTCAGTATCATCCTGCACCACGCCCCACATCATTCTGATGAATAATCCTGCCGGCCAGGTAGTTGATGCTCATTGCCAGCGGGCTGTCCGGCTCCAGATCCAGTGCCATCTGACCGTTATCAGCGGCCTTGGACACTACCATATAGGCATTGGGCACCACAGCCTCCACCGGATAGCCGATGGCCTCGGACATCTTCCGCTGGGACTCCTGATTGCAGGGCACAACACGGGTGAACACTACCTTGACACGCTCCCGGCAGTCCTCCCAGGCCTCGAAAATCTCCAGGGCACGCTGGGCATGCTTGACCTCATAGGCCCCATTCAGCATGGAAACTACATAAGTCATGCCTGACATCTCCGCCGCAGCGATAGATGTAGGATTAAAGCCTGCCGGCACATCAATCAGCAGATATTTAAACAGGGATTTTGACATCTTGATGAGTGTTTCCAAATTCTGGATGCTCACCTTATCTATATAGCTAGGTGTCTTGGTACCGCAAAGCACCGACACTTTGTCATTAACCTTCGTAAAATAAGACCGCAGCTCCAAAGGAGACAGGAAGGACACATCCCGCGTTGCCTCATAGATAGTACTCTGAGGCTCCAAGTTGAAAAAAACTGCCATATCACCAAACTGCAGGTCAGCATCAATAATCCCCACCTGCTCGCCGGTGCTGCGCCCCAGTGCCATGGCCAGGTTGGCAATCAGGGTAGTCTTGCCACTCTTGCCCTTGGGACTGAAAAAGGTCATCACCTGGGAATCCATCTCCATACCATTGGTGGTATAGGTCCTGATGGCTTCCTTCAGGCTGGCATAGCTGAAAGGCTTGATCAGGTAGCCGCTGGCACCTGACTGAATAAAATGGCTGGTTCTGTCTGCCTGCCACTTTTCGCCTGTACAGATAATGGCTGCCTGAGGAAAGGACGCGATAAACTCCTGCAGGAGCTCCGTGGCCTTGTCCACATCGGCATCCAGCAGAATAATATTGGGATTGAATACCCTGCCCTGCCCCAGGGCATCATTGGTGTTCTGATACCTGGCAGCCAGCTCCATATCCGGGGCCGACTCTATAACCTTGGACAGCTGTTCCAGCAGGAGACGGTTATGCTCTACCAGCATAATTTTGTATTGCATCCCACATTACCTCCTAACTGAAAATCTTGGAAAACCAGCCCTTGGACTTGCGCCTGCTGTTTTCCTCACCATGATCAAATACAGGCAAACTGTCATCCTCATCATAAGCACGATTGGTATAACGTGAAATCAGCTTGCGGATTTCCTTGGCCAGCACGCTCTCGGAGCCACCCAGCACCAGCGGTACGCCGGTGACAATGGACTCGCTGGCAGCCTTGAAGTCATTGGGCAGGATATGATAAAACCCTCCCCCCAGAAGCCGTTCCACATCCTCCATGGAAATGCGTGTCTTGGCATCACTGCGGTTCAGCACCAGCCGAATCTTGTTGGTATCATAGTTCAAGGTCCGCAACGTATCATTGCCTATCTTCATATTCTTGATGGTAGGAATAAAATCCACTACCCCAAGGAAAGTCACTATGGTACTCAGATCCAGCATGGCCAGATTCAGCACGCTGAACATGCTGGTGGTATCTACAATCACATAATCATAAAGCAGCCGCAGCTTCTCAATCAGCTTCCGGCAGTCATCGGCAGAAACATTGTAGGCCTCATCCAGAAACTCCGGTGCCGGTACCACATCAAAGCTGATCATGCCATAGCGGTACTGAGTCAGGCAGTCCTGCAAGGGCACATCAGGCTTGCTGTTCATGGTGTCCAGGACATCCTTGACCGAACGCTCCACCTGGATATGCAGGTAATTGGCCACATCACCAAACTGCAAATCATAATCCACCAGGCACACCCTGTAGCCCTGACGTGCCAGCTCTGATGCCATGTTCACGCTGATCAGCGTCTTGCCTACAGAAGAAGCGGTGCTGAAAAAGGTGATCACCACACCACTAATATTTTCTTCAGGCATCTATCCGCCCTCCTTTCGGCAGCCAACATAAAATACCTAAGTTACTCAAGCTACACAACTGCATCATCGCAAATCAATCAGCCTCCGGCAGGACAGGCCTCGGCTCCTTTGCCGCCTTTGCCTGCTTCTCCGCCTGCATAGCCTCCCGCTTGGCAGCTTCCTTGGCCTCGGCTTCTGCCTTCAGCTCGGCCTCTGCCTTGGCCACCCAGCTGTCATATATGCCAAAATCACGCTTGACATGAGGCACAGGTTCCTCAGCAGGACGCTCTATCTTCTCCGGATCGGTCTTGGCCAGGGGCTGTTTCTTAGGCGGATCATTTGGGAATACATCCTCCATCTCCGCCATCTGCCGCTTGCTTTCCTCCACAGCATCTGCCAGCTTCTTAGAAGCCTTGACAGGATCATTTATGGTGACAATAGTAGGCGTAATCAAAATCATCAGCTCATGCCTGTCCTTGGAATTGGAGGTGTGCTTGAAGAACTCCCCAATGATCGGAATATCCCCAAGGATTGGAACCTTGGTAACAATCTTATTTTCCTTGTTGTTCAGAAGCCCGCCAATGGACATGGTTCCCCCATCCGGCAGTGTCAGGACAGTAGATGCTTTCCTGGATGTCAGCCCAGGTATCTTGCCAGCCGTAGTAGCCACAGCTGCCGCATCATTCAAATCACTTACCTCAGCCTGAACGCTGGTAGTAATCTTGTTTTCATGGTCAACGGTAGGCTTAATCTTGAGATGGATGCCGTACTCTTTCCAGGTAACGACAATCTCCCCGTCCTTGCTGGTAGGGATTCCCATCTCGCCGCCGATGAGGATTTCTGCCTCCTCGCCACTCATAGTGGTAATATTCGGCCGCGAAAGCACCCTTACCTTGTTTTTGGTAGCAAGAGCCTGCAACATGAAATTTACCCGCTGAAAGGGATGCCCCGTCAGCTCATGGTAATCCATACCTCCATTAAACTCGCCTACTGTGCCAAAGGTAATTGAAGCTATGTTGTGATCATCCACTGAAACCTTGCTGGCATTGGAAAACTTAAGACCCAGCTTGGACTCATCATCATCGGTAACATCAATGACCATAGCTGCCAGATTCACCATAGTAGGATTTTTCATCTGCAGCAGGTCGACAATATTTTCCTCCCCTGCATAGACCTTCGCTATGCCCAGCGCCTTATTCTTTTCGTACTGGTTTTCTACTACTCCCTGCAGCACCAGCTTTTCGCCCACCTTGGCTACCTGCACGCCAGCCAGCCCCATGGACTGCTTGATAAACTGTGCCGTAGCCGTATCCGTGTTGCAGACTGACACCACAAAGTCCTGGCGCATGCCGTTCATGCTCCACACAGACAGGCTGGTAGAGCCCAGTGCTTTCGCCACGATATTCAGCTTGGTCTTGTCCAGCACCACCACATCAGCTATTGCAGGATTTGCCACAGTTACCCGGGTAATGGGAGAGGAACCGGCCTGATAGAGATAGGACTGATTTAATTCAAGCCAGATAGGCTGTGCGGCTAGCGCGACAGCGGTAGCCGCAATAATAGCCATGGCTATTATTGCACAAACATGCTTTCGTATTTTTGCATGTATTCTTTTTTTGCTGATCATACCTTAAAATCCCTCCCTGCTGACGGATGTACCGCGAATAACCTCGACGCCACCCGATCTGGGAGCCGAAACTGCCGGAGCCGCAGGAGCTGCAGACGGAGCCGGAGCCGGAGCCGCCGCCCTAGCAGGTACAGGAGCCGCCGCTGTCTTTGGTGCCCCGCTGCTGCCCTTGGCAGACTGAAGGGCGGAGTAATGCACATGAGTAGTATTGACAGTAAACCTGTCACGTGGCTTATACGGCCTGAGGGTAAGATACACTGTTCCCTCCTGAGCCTCCGTAATCAGCTTGAGTGCATCCTCCGGGGTCAATGCCAAAGTTGCCGTTGCCAGGTTATCCATGGCCTTCGGTGCCACAGCAGTATTTTCCTGATTTGCTGCATCATTTTCCGCAGTCCCCACCTTGCTTGTATCACCAGCTGCAGCGGCAGCATTGGCAGGTGCCGGACTAGCAGGCTGCTCCGGCGTCTTATTGATAGCCAGCAGCTGCACATCCTGCAGTACCACCCGCCCCATCATCTTGTTATCATTCTTGGCAATGATAATAACATCCACATAGTCACCCGGCTGGGCAAACCCTGCTACGCCGGTAATATCCGAAATAGCAATAGAAACTGCCCGGCAGCTTGGCGGTATGCTGCCCGTAAACCCTGCCATGGCCATGTCCGACAGCACCTTCCTGCCGGAGATGACATCATCCTTCATAATCTGCACCCTGGCAGGCTTGTTCACCACATCCATCACGCTGCTTGCCGCATCAGCAGGCACCAGATGTGCCGGCATCTCACGCACCTCCAGCATGGCTTCCTTGATAATGGTTTTCGGCGCAATATCCTGCTTTGCCACTACCACATGCACCATGTTGACCGGCTCCGCTTCCCTGGCAGCCTCCCTGCCGCTCAGGCTGAAAAACACCAGCACCCCCAGTAAAACGCTCGCCGCGCCTGCCAGCATAATCCAATGCCGATAAGTAATCTTTTCCAAAGCCTCCTTAAAAACCTTGGAAAACTTCGTAGCCATATTCATCATCCCTCTTTACCCATACCTCAGCCCTGCGGCAGCTTCTTTCGCATACATCCACGCACATCGCTGAAAACTTTCTCCAGTCCACAGCGATTTTACGATAAGAGCAATGCCGCAGAGCACGATTTCAGCACATTGCCCTGTCCCCTGAACAGCCCTGCTGCAAAAAATGCTTCAAAAATCTCTCGGTATATCCTATAATATTCTTGATTATATAATATAATTTTTTTCAAGACGTGTAAAGGGACTATTTTCCCAGTATGAAAAATATTCAAAGGAGCATGAAATCATGATAACTTCGATGTTTACAATTATCCTGATTTTTTTCATTTTTTGTGTGGGGCTTTTGTCTAAATGGCTTGGCTATCTCTTTCAGGAAAATTTCAGCGAACTGAGCTATCCCCAAAAGCTTTGCCGCAGCTGGCTGATACGGGCTGCAAAAATCTGCCTTCTTGCCATTCCTGCCTGGCTGGCGGCACTGTCCCCTGCCATTTTCGCCGCCGGCAGCAACATAAACAGTATAAATATACAGAGTGGCGAGCTGCTTTTTTTTGCCATCTATGCCGCCTTCCTGCTCACCATGTTTTTCAGCGACATTGAGCAGCAGATCATCTTTGACCGTCAGCTTGCCCTGTTCGCAGTTTTCGGTATGCTGCACAGCCTGCTGTTCAGCTTTCCCTGGGAGCAGCACCTTCTTGCCGCCCTGCTGGGGGGGCTGGCATTTCTGCTGCTGGCAGTCCTCACCCGTGGCGGCATCGGAGGCGGCGATATCAAGCTGATTGCCGCCCTGGGACTGTGGCTGGGCGGCGATGCCCTGAAGCTTACAGCCCTTGGAGGCATCATCATCGGCGGCATCTGGGCCCTGCTGGCAATTCTGGCAAAGAAAAAGAAACGCACAGATTTCATTCCTTACGCTCCTTCTTTCATCATTGCGGCCTTTGCCGCATATATACTGCACATCATTCCCCGCTGACAGGCACCGCACCGGCAGCCTCAGAAAAATTTCTCATAATCCTGCGCCGTCATCGGCTTGGCAAAATAAAAGCCCTGCACGCACTGGCAGCCGATTTTTTTCAAGAATTCCACCTGTTCCTTGGTCTCCACACCCTCTGCAATAGTCTGCATCTTCAGGCTGTGCGCCATCTGCATGATTGCAGCCAAGATATTGCCTCCCTTGGCAGAATGGTCGGAACTCTTTAAAAATCCCATGTCCAGCTTCAATATATCTATCTGAATATCCTTTAGCATATTCAACGACGAATAACCACTGCCAAAATCATCCATCAGGATAACAAACCCGGCATCCCTCAGGTGCTTTGTCATGCTGATAATCTGCTCCGGATCCTCCGTATAGGCACTCTCCGTAATCTCCAGCTCCAGATATTTCGCAGGAATGCCATACTTGTTTCTCAGGGCTACCAGATAATCCACCAGCTTCGGGTCGTACAAATCTATTCTAGACACATTTACCGATATAGGCTTCACATCCCTGCCCTCATCCAGCCATTTTCGCAGATAGCGGCAGGTTTCCTCCCAGATAAACTTGTCCACCTCGTAGACAAAGCCGTTGTTCTCAAACACCGGAATAAAATCCCCCGGGGAAATAAAGCCGTTGTCCCGGCTGTTCCAGCGCACCAATGCCTCCGCTCCCACGATGGTCTCATCCTCCAGCCTGTACTTGGGCTGGAGATAGATGGCAAATTCCTTGTTTTCGATAGCCCTTTCCATGGCATTGATAATCTTCTGCTCCTTCAGAACCTGCTGACGCATGTCCTCATCATACTCACAGTAAGGAGTCTTGAAATTGCCCTTCGCCTTCCAGAGAGCCATATTCGCCCTGTCGCACATAACGCTGATAGGCAGCGACTTGTCATCAATGCGATACAAACCAAAGCTGAGCACCGTGCGATGATTCAGGGCAAAGCTGTCCGCCATCATCTGCATGATGCTGATCATACGCTGGGAATCGCCCTTGCCCGCCTCATAGCACACCACAAAATTGTCAGCATACAGCCGCCCGCTGACACAGAGGGGAAGGTTGATTTCCTTTAAAAACTTGCCGATATACCTGAGCAGCTTATCGCCTGTTGCCTCGCCAAACAGGTCATTCAAAACCTTAAACCGTTCAATATTTATGCGAAGCAGGTCAAAGTGCTTGTCAGGGTTATCCAGCAGCATTTCCTTGGTCTTGATATAAAAAGCCTGCTTGTTGTATATGCCGGTCAGTTCATCGTAGGTGTTCAGGTATTCCGCCGCCCTGCCACCAACCTTGCCGTCGCTCAGCACCCTGAAGGTGCTCTCATGCCTGTAATCCCGGTAAATGTGTATGCCCGTTATCACCGGGCAGTCATTCTCATTGTACCTGTACATGACAGTCATGTTCAAAAATACCAGCATCTTCGCCCGGGTACATGTCAAAATCATCTTGGCAATTACAGAGGCACCTTCATCCGTAGGGCTGTATCTGTACTTGCACCTCGTCATCTCCAAGGGAGCCAGCCTCTCGTGCTGGCGGCTCAGAAACTGCCTTACATTCCAGCTGCCCCGGACATAATTCACATGCAAGTGGCTGTACGCCACCACATCCTCAGCCAGCAGCATCGTCAATCCGGACACATCCCCGTCTGCCAGATAGTCGCATATTAAATTCTTAGTGAGCATAATCAGCTCATCCTCGTTCATCGCCACGCCCATAATATCACCTGCACGCCTCAACATACTATTTTACATATATTTTACGTTATTGCATGCTTTTTTTCAATCCAAATATTTTCCTATTTTTGAGCAAAAATTAACAATTTTCATACAATACAAATAAGAAGCGGGGACTAGTAAAGGGCTGTTCTGCCTGTACTATTCCCCGCTTCTTACTGTCTGATAACAGTTATCCGGTATTTAATTAAGTATGTATACTTCTACTGAACGGCGTCCAAAGTTGATTGCCTCGCCGTAGCTTTCCATGCACAAATCTATCTTATTTCCTCGGATAGCTCCGCCCGTATCGGCAGCCACAGCCGTTCCATAACCCGGAATGTATACCCTGGTGCCAAGCGGAATTACATCAGGATCCACTGCCACGATACCTCGCTGGGCAACAGCTCCTGTGGCGGTAATGCCTGCCCCGTTGCCGTCAGTCGGCAGGTAAGCACTAGCCTCCATTGATATGCAGGCTGCATAGGTCATCTCACCACTGTTGGTGCTGACAGTATTCTCTGCCTTGGGCGGTGCCACCGGAACATCCTTTACCTGGATATTCATATCGGTTACAACAGCTGCATCCAGCCCATAATTGACCTCGTAGCCATTTCCTACATAGCCGTAAGGCTCTAAGACCTCACCGACCGTAGTCTTGTTTGTTAAAATTGTCTCTTTACTGCCATTGTATTCTATGACGACTGGCACGGCACGCTTTACAGTCAAAACCTGATTGCCCCTGTCATCCTCTGAAAACGCGTATTCATCGCCTTCCAGCACGGCTACCCCTGCCTGCGTGAGAATATTGGCAGGTACCTTATAAGGTGTATTCAGCTCAAGCTGCTGGCCATCAACCGCTATTGTCACATGCCTGTTAGAAATGAAGCCGGAAAGCATCATCGTCCCACACATGATACCGACGCTGATAGGATACCGGACATCCCGGCTGCATCGGCGATATAGTTTCTTTAAGGTCATTAAATACCCCCTTATGTAATTATGTGTGCTACTATATCACATTTTTGTTCAACTGTCAAATTTCAAAGTGTTTATTCCCCACTTTTGAAGGCATTTAAGCTGATTTTCACTTGGTATAAAGTCAGAAATGGCAAGGCATCTGGGACGCCTCGCCACTTTGAGAAATTTTTGCATATTTTTTGTGTATGTTACCATAATCTGCCATATAATTCCTGAGCATTGCTGGTAGTCTGTCTGGCAACTTCATCAAAAGATACCTGCCTGAGCTCTGCCAGCTTCTCTGCCACATGGCATACATAGGCAGGCTCGTTGCGCTTGCCCCGCATAGGCACCGGTGCCATATACGGGCAATCCGTCTCCACCAGGATACGCTCCAGAGGCAGCCGCTGCACAATCTCCGGCAGCTTCGCCGCATTCTTGAAGGTGAGAGGGCCGTCCACGCCGATGAACCAGTCCAGCTTCATCAGCTCCCCGGCCATCTCCAGGCTGCCGGAATAGCAGTGCATCACGCCGCGGATATCCCGTGCTTCCTTCTTGAGGATTGCCATGGTGTCCCCATGGGCTTCCCTGTCATGGACGCAGACGGGCAGATGCAGCTGCCTTGCCAAATCCAGCTGCCGGATAAAAATCTCCCGCTGCAGCTTCCGCTGCTCCTCGTCCTTCACCCAGTAATAGTCCAGGCCGATTTCACCGATGGCAACCACCTTTGCCTCCTGTGCCCAGCCAGCCAGCATATCGTCATCTGCCTGGGTCATGGGACGGGCTTCCTCAGGGTGGATACCTACGCCCGTGTATACCATGTCATACTGTTTTGCCATAGCCACGGAGCGGCCGGAGGACTCCAGGGAGTCCCCCATGTTGATGATGGCTGCCAGCCCGGCGGCCTTTGCCCTGGCCAGCATTTCATCCCTGTCCTCATCAAACCTGTCCGTATCTATATGGGCATGGGTATCTACCAGCAAAGAAGCCCTTTGCGCCACATCAGCGGAGCCACCTGCTTCCGATGCTGCCAGAAAATCCCCCAAATCATGCACTATCTCTATTTTGCTCATCTTATCTGCTCACCGCACCTCGATACGTGGGAACAGCTGCTGCGGCTTGCCGATGTGCATGCCGGCCGGGGTGCCGCCCCACTGCTGCATGTCAGCCAGCCGCAGCTCCCAGATACTGCCCGGCAGGTTCAGCTGCTGCCACAGCTTTTCGGCAGTAGACGGCATATACGGCAGAACCATGCCGCTGATGAGGCGCAGTGCCTCCACCAGGTTGTACATAACATTGGCCAGCTCCTGCTTCTTCCCTGTATCCTTTGCCAAAGCCCATGGCGCAGTTTCATCAATGTACTTATTGGCCCTGCTGATAAAGGCCCATACGGCCCTGATGGCATTGCTGATCTTCATGCTGCTCATGTCCTCATCAAAAGCCTTTACCGCGGCCATGGCATCGGCAATCAGGGACTCGTCTACCTCAGACCTTCCCTCAGGTGCCAGCACAACGCCCTCCTGGAACTTGCCTACCATGTTCAGGGTGCGGTGCAGCAGATTTCCCAGGTCATTGGCCAAATCGGCATTGATGCGCTGGATGAGGGCATCACGGGAGAAATTGCCATCCTGCCCCAGGTTGATTTCACGCAGCAGGAAATAGCGGATGGCATCCGCACCAAATTCCTCAATCAGCCCGATTGGATCAACCACATTGCCTACGGACTTGGACATCTTGCTGCCGTCCACCACCAGCCAGCCGTGGCCAAATACCTGCTTCGGCAGCGGCAGGTCCAGGGCCATGAGGATGCAAGGCCAGATGATGGAATGGAAGCGTACTATCTCCTTGCCTACCAAATGGATATTGGCAGGCCAGTATTTATTGAACTTTTCCGCATCGTCCAGATAGCCGATAGGAGTCAGGTAGTTGGACAGGGCATCAAACCATACATAAATAACGTGCTTTTCATCAATCGGCACAGGAATGCCCCAGTCAAAGGATGTACGGGAAATGCACAAGTCCTCCATGCCCTGCTTGATGAAGTTAATCATCTCGTTGCGACGGGAAACAGGCTGGATAAAATCAGGATTTTCCTCAATGTACTGCAAAAGGCGGTCAGCGTACTTGCTGATCTTGAAGAAATAAGCTTCCTCGGATACTTCCTGCACAGGACGGTGGCAGTCCGGGCAGCAGCCCTTCTCATCCAGCTGCAGCTCCGTCCAGTAGCTTTCGCACGGAGTGCAGTACAGGCCTGTATAAGCGCCCTTGTAAATATCACCCTTGTCATAAATGCGGCGGAAAATCTCCTGCACTACCTTCTCATGGCGTTTTTCCGTGGTGCGGATAAAATCGTCATTGGAGATGTTCAGCATCTCCCACAGGTGCTGAAAGCCTGCCACGATAGGATCTACATATTCAATAGGGGTAATGCCCTGTTCCTCTGCCTTCTGCTGGATTTTCTGCCCATGCTCATCACTGCCGGTCAGGAAGAATACATCATCCCCTGCCAGGCGGTGGAAGCGTGCCACCGAGTCGGCAATGGTGGTGCAGTAAGCATGGCCGATGTGCAGCTTGGCACTTGGATAGTAGATTGGCGTAGTGATATAGAAACTTTTGTTGCTCAAAACTGGTTCCTCCTAAAAATATATTTTATTATATTTGATGTATTTGAAATTAAAATCATGCCGGGGATAGGTGTGTGCCAGCGAAAACACGCTCTCGCTCCTAGTTGTGCCTAGCGGATGCTAAGCTCTTGCTGCGCCTGCGGCTTGCAAATCGCTAAGCACCGAGGCACAACAAAGGTTTTCGCCCGGCACACACCATATCCCCTTACACAAACTATATATTCCTGCAAGCCATTAAGTCTACTTTTCTGCCTGCAATAATAGATTGTATATATCCCTGCGGCTCATGTTGAGGGTTTTGGCCGCCTGCCGCATGGCTTCCTTCCGGGATATGCCCCCGAACTCAAGCTTTTCCACCAGTTCAACTGGATTTACAGGAGCGGAGTCCTTGCTGGAAGCTGCGAGGCTATCGTCAAAGCCGCTGACAATGAGGACAAACTCACCTCTGGGCTCATTTTCCTGATAATAGGCAAAAAGCTCCCCCAGAGTGCGGCGGTTAAATTCCTCATAATGCTTGGTAAGCTCCCTGGCAGCCACTGCCGGACGATTATCCCCCAGCGCATCGCAAAGCTGCCCCAGGGTTTCCCTCAGATGATGGGGAGCCTCATAAAATATCAGGGTTTCCGGGCTTTCCTTTATCCTTGCCAAAAGCTCCCGCCGCTTTTTGCCGGTCTTCGGCAAAAAACCATAAAAGGTAAATGCCGTGGTATCAAGGCCGGAGCAAATCAGGGCTGACAGGGCGGCGTTGGCTCCCGGCAGTGGACTGACCTCTATGCCGGCCTCAATGGCCAGCTGTGCCAGATGCGCCCCGGGGTCGGATATGCCCGGCAGTCCCGCATCGCTGACGCAGACCACCGTAGCCCCTGCCAGCATTTTCTCCACCAGCTCAGGCCCCTTGGTAAGCTTGTTATGCTCGTGGTAGCTGGTGGCAGCTGTATGTATGTCATAGTGGGACAGCAGCTTTCTCGTATGCCGGGTATCCTCCGCAGCAATCAGGTCTGCCTCCCCCAGGACGCGCACCGCCCGGAAGGTCATATCCTCCAGATTGCCGATTGGCGTAGCCGACAGGTAAAGCCTGCCCCTTTTTTCTTCTGTCATAACATCGCCCTTCTATACATTTCTACATATTGTATATGTCCAGTATTTCCCTGGTGTAGCTGCCGTCCGCCTCGTGGACAATCAGCGGCAGCTCCGCCTTCATGCCCCCGGGCGCGGCACCTGCCACCCCCTCGATCAGCATCAGGTTGGAAGGCTTGTCCGGCTTGGGCTGAACCAGCTGCAGCCTCTTGACCTGTATCTGGTTTTCCGCCATGGCAACGATGATTTCCCCCAGCCTTTCCGGCAGATGCACCATGGCAAACCGCCCCCGGAACCGCAGCAGGTATCTTGCCGCCTTCACCACATCCTGCAAGGTGGCCGTCACCTCATGGCGTGCCCTTGCCACGCCGTCCAGGCTGTTCAGCTGCCCCTGATTAACAGGGCGGTAGGGAGGGTTGGCAATCACGCAGTCAAAGCTCTCCGGGGGATAGAGCTCCCTGATGCGCCGGTAGTCCCCCTCTGCCACATGTATTTTATCCTGCAAGCCGTTCAGCTCTGCATTGCGCTTTGCCAGAGAGGCCATGACGGGATTGATTTCCAGAGCATGGATTTCCCTGACCTCGTCGGCAATCAAAAGGGGCATCACCCCGGTGCCTGTGCCCAGGTCAAAGACGCGCCAATGCTTCTTGTAGCGGGGATAATGGGCCAGCAGCACCGCATCCAAAGAAAAGCAGAACTCCTTGGTATTCTGGATAATGCGCCTGCCGCTGCACAAAAGGTCATCCAGCCGCTCATCCGGGGACAGGCCAGCTATAATCTCCGACCAGTCCCTGAGATTTTTTTCACTATTTTCCATATAGACATCTTCCAGGACATCAGATCATGTCCGCCCCATCCTTTTCAATAATATCTTCCCAGGATGCCACAATGGTCTTGCGGTCATCCAGCAGGATGGTGGCGGAGCGGCGCTGCATGTTCAGATTGATTACCTTGCCCTCGCCCTCTGCCGTAATGACCTTGCTGCCCTGGGCAGGCGGCTTAATCTTCTTGCGCTGCTTCTTGTTGCCGCAGTAGCAATGATTTTCGTACTTAAGGCAGCACATGAGCCTGCCGCAGATGCCGGAAATCTTGGTAGGGTTCAGGGACAGGTTCTGCTCCTTGGCCATGCGGATGGACACAGGCTCGAACTCTCCCAGAAAGCTGTGGCAGCAAAGAGGCCTGCCGCAGCAGCCGATGCCCCCCATCAGCTTCGCCTCATCCCGGACACCGATCTGCCTCAGCTCGATGCGGGTGCGGAAAATAGCCGCCAAATCCTTGACCAGCTCCCGGAAATCAATCCTGCCATCTGCCGTAAAATAAAAGATAATCTTGTTCACATCAAAGGTGTACTCCACGTCCACCAGCTTCATAGGCAGCCCATGTGCCGCAATCTTTTCCTCGCAGATGCCGAATGCCTCATCCCGGCGGCGCAGGTTATCCTCCACTTTTGCCCTGTCAGCATCAGTGGCAATGCGCTGCACCTCCTTCAGAGGCAGCACCACATCGCTGTCCGGCACCTCCCGTGGCCCGATGACAGCCGTGCCAAACTCAATGCCCCGGGCCGTCTCCACGATAACATTGTCATTCAGCTTAATATCCAGCTTGCCCGGACTAAAATAATATATCTTCCCGGCCCGCTTGAAGCGAACCCCAACTACTGTCTGCATTTATTCCTCCATTATACCTCTATTAATTTATTTAAAGCCCTGCACTACTGCATGAGATTTTCCAGCTTGATAAAAAAGCCCTCCAGGCAGAGCTGCAAATTGACATTGCTCCGAAGCCGCTTCTGATACTCCTGCACCAGCCGGAGAAGCGCCAGCAGGCTGTGCTGAGGATATTTTGCCAGCAGGGCTGACAGCTTCTGCACATCCGGCTGGTTGTACAGGGGCAGTCCGCCGCCGCTGTACAGCACCAGCAAATCCCGGTAAAGCATGGCGAGAAAGCCCAGCCACTGAATGAGCTGCTCCCGGCTGCAGCCTGACATATCCTTTGCCAGCTGCAGCATTTCCTCTACAGGAATCCTGCCGGCCCTTTCCGCCAGCTGAAAAGCCTTTTGGTGCAGCTCCTGAACCTCCGGCTCCCTGAGAGCCATAGCCCTGGCAGCACTGCCATCCGCCACGGCCGCCAGCCGCTGTGCCTCCTGCCTGTCCAGCCCCTGGCGGCAGAGCACCTCCTGCAGCTCCTCCGGCTGCAATATGCCGAACTCCACCCGCATGCAACGGGAAATAATCGTATCCAGCAGGGCTGCCGGTGCGCTGGTCAGCAGGATAAACACCGCCTGGCCCTCCGGCTCCTCGATAGTCTTCAGCAGGCAGTTGGCCGCTGCCTCATTCATCTTTTCCGCTTCCTGAATAATCACTACCCTGCAACGGGACAGCAGGGGCACCCTGGCGATGCCTGCCTGCAGCTCCCTGACCGCCTCAATCTTGATGCTTTTTGCCGCCTTGCCAGAGCTCTCCGGCTGCAGCAGGAAATAATCAGGATGGGTACCTGCCTTGAGGGCGAGGCAGGCAGGACACCTGCCGCAGCACTGGCCATGGTCAGGCTCATGGCATAGCAAAGCAGCCGCCAGCGCCTCTGCAACCAGTGTCCTGCCCACGCCCTCTGCACCGCAAAACAGCATGGCATGAGGGATTCGCTCCTCCATCTGCATGGCCTGCAGCCTTCCTATCAGCTCTTTATGCCCGACTATATCCTTCCACTGCCTGTTCATCACATGTACAGGTCCACCAGCATGCCCCGGATGGCATCATGGCTCGCCACAATATCCAGCTGCTTGGTCTGCCCCAGGCGGATTTTTTCCGCCATATTTTCCAGCTCCCTGTCAATCTTGCGCACGGTAGTGTACACCTTCTGCCGCCCCATGCGGTCCCAGCCGGCCTGGGTATTCACTGCATACATCTGGGATACCACAGTCCCCACGAAATTCTTGATCAGGCTGCGATAGGATTTCAGCTCATCATAGGTCGGGGTATTCGTCAGCTTCTGCCCCTGGGCATCAATTTCCTCCAGCATCTGCTGCAGCTGCTCCCGTGTCATATTGCCCTGCTGATCCTCCAGCTCGGAAGCAAAATCCGAGTCCAGGGAAGCCGCCCTGTGACCTGTTTCCGGCCCACGGGCAGTCATCGCCGGCCTGGCACCTAAACCATCTATCTTCATAAAAACCCCCACTATCTAAAACATTCGATAATAGCCTAAAGTAAATTATAGTAGTTTTTTCGACATAGTGCAATTAATAAGGAAAAAAAGTAAATTGCGTATTTCTCAAAAATACACTTGACTTTTTGTGAAGTATAACATATAATGCCTTTATCGCGATGAAATATAAAAATATCCCAACTCAATGATGAGGAAAAGGCTGTATTTTTGATGACAGAGAGCCGGCGGCTGGTGTGAGCCGGTGTGAGGAAAGCAGCTGTCCGCCTCGGAGGGGCCGACGATGAGCCGGACGGGTGCGCCCGATACAGCGAGCTAGAGTTGCGCCTGCCGCAGGCGGCGTGATTTGGGTGGTACCGTGGAGTATAAGCTTCACCCCAATGCGGGGTGGAGCTATTTTTATTTTTAGGAGGACTAACGATGAAGGTTTTAATTGCAGATGGCGTTTCCCAGATGGCTGTAGACATTTTGAAGGATGAGTTTGAGTGCGATGTAAGGGACAAGCTGCCAGCCGACGAGCTTTTGGCTATTATCCCTGATTACGATGCGCTGATTGTGCGCTCCGCCTCCAAGGTTACAGCCGAGGTTATTGCGGCTGCCAAGAATTTGAAGATTATCGGCCGTGCCGGTGTAGGCGTAGACAACATCGATGTTGCTGCCGCCACCGACAAGGGCATTATTGTTATCAACTCCCCGGGCGGCAACACCATTGCTGCCACCGAGCATACCTGTGCCATGATGATGTCCATGGCGCGCCATATCCCGATTGCCAACGAAACCCTCCAGAAGGGCGAGTGGAACCGCAAGAAGTACACCGGCGTTGAGCTGAAGGGCAAGACCCTGGGCGTTATCGGCATGGGGCGCATCGGCAGCGGCGTGGCAAAGCGTGCCCTTGCCTTTGATATGAAGGTTATCGGCTACGATCCTTACATCAACGAGGAACGCTGCAAGGACATGGGCGTAACCGTGGGCACCTTTGACGAGGTAGTAGAGAAGTCCGACTTCATCACCGTGCACATGCCTCTCACCGACACCACCCGTGACATGATCAACAAGGATGTCATGGCCCGCATGAAGAAGGGCGTGCGCCTGGTGAACTGCGCCCGTGGCGGCATCATCAACGAGGCTGACCTCCGTGAGGCAGTGCTGTCCGGCCAGGTAGCAGGTGCCGCTGTGGACGTATTCACCAGCGAGCCTATCCCGGCTGACCATCCTCTGCTGGGGGTTCCTGGCATCTATGTAACCCCGCATCTGGGTGCTTCCACCGTAGAGGCACAGATCGGTGTTGCCGTAGATGTGGCACAGGGCATCAAGGCAGCCCTCAACGGCGAGCCTGTCATGACCGCTGTAAACATGGCACCTGTCTCCAAGCAGGTTATGAACGTCATCACCCCTTACTTCGAGCTGGCTGAGCGGCTGGGCTGTGCAGTACGTGCCCTGGCTGACGGCGCCATCAAGAAGCTGGAAATCACCTACAACGGCGAGATTGCCGATGTGAACACCAAGATGGTAACCACTGCCGTTATCAAGGGCATGCTGGACTCCGAGATGGAAAAGACCGTCAACTATGTCAACGCACCTGGCCTGGCCAAGGAGCGCGGCCTGAAGGTCAACGAAATCAAGGACAAGGATACGGAGCGTTTTGCCAACATCATCACCGTTACCGCCTACTCCGGTGACAAGTCCGTCAGCGTACAGGGCACCCTCTTTGGTGACAAGGGACGCATCATCAAGATTGATGACAACCGCGTTGACCTGGCTCCGCAGGACTGCATCCTCATCTGCCCTCACATCAACCGCCCGGGCGTTATCGGCCAGGTTGGCTCCATCATGGGGGCTGCCGGTGTGAATATTTCCGGCATGCAGGTGGGCACCACCAGCGTAGAGGGCACCAGCCTGATGATTCTCACCCTGGACAAGGATGTACCGAAGGATGTTATCAAGCTGATTACCTCCATGGACGGTATTTTCGGTGCCAAGGTTATCGTATTTGATGCCAACTGAGCTTGACGGCAAAAATAAAATAGAAATATCAACCATAATGTAACAATGAAAAGATGATAATTTAGGAGGTTTTCACTTTGGAAGCAAATCGTATTTATAACTTTAACCCGGGCCCTTCCATGCTGCCATTGGAAGTATTAAAAGAGGCACAGGCAGAATTCCTGAATTTCCAGGACACCGGCATGTCCATCCTGGAAATCAGCCACCGTGCCAAGGCCTACGACGAGGTGCACAACCAGGCAAAGGCTGACATCCTTGAGCTGATGGGGCTGGGCGATGACTACGAGGTACTGTTCGTGCAGGGCGGTGCCAGCATGCAGTTCGATATGGTTGCCCTGAACTTTGCCACCGCTGAGAAGCGCGGCAACTACGTCCTCTCCGGCAGCTTTGCCAGCAAGGCATACAAGGAGGCTGAAATCCTGGGCCGTGGCTATGTAGCCGCTTCCAGCAAGGATGTAAACTTCAGGCACATCCCGGCTCAGGAGGAAATCAAGCTCAGCGATGATGCAGCATATCTCCATGTCTGCTACAACAACACCATCTTCGGCACCGAGTACCACTACATCCCGGAGACCGGCGATGTGCCTCTGATTGCCGACATGTCCTCCGATATCCTGTCCCGGCCTCTGGACTTCTCCAAGTTCAGCCTGATTTATGCCGGCGTACAGAAGAACCTGGGTCCTGCCGGTGTGGCACTGGTAGTAGCAAGGCGTTCCATGCTGGAAAAGAGCCCTGCCGACCTGCCGACCATGCTGCGCTATGATACCTACTACAGCAAGAACTCCCTCTACAACACCCCGCCAGCCTTCGGCATCTACATGGTAGGCAAGGTTGCCAAGTGGATTAAGGCACAGGGAGGCCTGGAGGCTATGGCAGAGCGCAACAAGAAGAAGGCTGCCCTGGTATATGATGCCATCGACAACAGCAACGGCTTCTACGCAGGCCATGCTGACAAGGACAGCCGCTCCTTCATGAACGTAACCTTCCGCCTGCCTAGCGAGGAGCTGGAGAAGAAGTTCGTGGCCGAGGCCCTGGAGAACCAGCTGGGCGGCGTAAAGGGACACCGTTCCGTAGGCGGCATGCGTGCTTCCATCTACAACGCCATGCCTTATGAGGGCTGCGAAAAGCTGGCTGACTTCATGGAGAAATTCCGCAAGGCCAACGCTTAAAAACACTATATACTGCTAAATAGTAAAAAAATGTGAGCCTGCTCTATGCAGCCTCACATTTTTTATTGCCAATATAAAATTAAAATCAGCGGTGAATTTAACGGTGATTTAGAACTGTGGATAGCACTCAAACAGCCTGTTCCAAGGCATAGTCACCTTGATCTGCTTCACATCCACAAAATTAGGCAGATTCCACCTGGCAAAGGTCTGCATCCGCAGGGTTGCCGATGCCTCTGTCCGGGCACGCTTCTCATTGAGGTTGCCGCCGTCCCCCCGGCCCTTGAAATACCCCAGGGTAGCAGACAGATTCTGGCGCACATTGGCCTGATAGCCCCAGTCATCCAAATAGCGGGTATAGAGCAGCCGCTTGCGGCTCTCGTCAGACATTCTCGGCATCAGCATGCCCTGCCCCAGCACAAAGCCCGTGCTGTTGGTAGGAGTGTTCCAGCCGGAATAGGCCTGCAGCCTGAACAGCAGGTCCTTATCCCGCAGGGCTGCCATCAGGGCATTATCAGAACCGTTGGCATAGGCAATATCCGCAATGCCCACCGGACGGCCTTCTGCCAGCTCCTCCTCCAGCATATTCACGAAATACCTGGTGGAGAACCTGCTCTTTTCTGTATTATCCGCATCATTCGCCTCATAAGTCTCTCCATTGGGGTTAGTGTTTACCAGCAACACCAGGTCAGCCCTGGAGGGGGTAGTCACATACACGCCGCCAGCCATAATCACATGGGAGCGGATGGTCTTGTCGATGGCTTCATCAGAATAAGACGGCACCACCCTGGCTCCCTCGCCCATATTGTAGCGCACATAGACAAAAGGCATCACTGTCTCCAAGTCATTCACAGCCCTGGTCAAAAGCAGCATGCCGAACTCGTCAATGCCTGCCATATTGTTGAAGCGTGTCCTGCCCAGCTCCTTGCCATAATCATTCAGCCAGCGGCTTTCCCTATGGGTCTGGGAGTATGGCGCATTGTCATCCCGGCCCAGGCAGAAATAGGAAAATGTCCCTGTTTTTGCCAAATCAATCATGGCCTTGTTCACAGCCAGATTTTTGCTGCGGCGGCTCATCCAGTCATCAATAGCCTCCTGGGGCAGAAACTCCGTCAGGAATTTCATCTCCTTCTTCTCACGCTTCGTCAGGCCTTCCACTTCTTCCTTGTCCTTCAATGCAGTATAGCGGAAAATATCCGTGCCGTAGCTGAAATAGTAGCCCGGCTCCTCAGTGCCGGAAGCCTCGCCGGTGCGAGGAGTCCTCATGATGGAGGAAAATACGTACATTGGCACCTTGGGATGGGAATCCTTGAACTCCTGAAATTTCTTCACCCGCTCCAGCAGCTTCTGCTGGGTAAAATGATGCTTTCGTGAGCCCACCAGGCTGCCATAGATCAGGGCATCCCCGGAGAGCACCACCGCCTTGATGCCTGGCAGTGGCTTGTATGGCGGCTTCTTATCCTTTTTATGCGGCACAGTGGTATTGTCCTCCAGCCACTGCCACAGCTTGTCAGAATCCCCCAGATTGCTGTTGCTGCCCAAAAGCTCATCCGGCGGCACTACCACCTTGTAGCCCAGCTGACGGATGGTATCTGCCGTTTCCACATCCGAAATAGGCCGGTTATCGTGGGGAATAAATACTATGGTTCCTTTATCCTTTGGTGCCTCTTTCTTCTTGGCAGCGGCTATGCCACTAAATGCTGCCCAAAAAACTGCCAGGCACAACAAAAGTGCTGTTATTTTCTTCATTTAGCTCAATTTCCCTCCTGCGTATGACGGCGAAGCAGCAAATCCAGGGCTGCCACCTGAATTTCCTGAGGAATATTCAGCCTTGTCTCAAACATGATATAGCCATCATGGGGCACAGCATTTTTGATTTCCAGCATATCCAGCACAGGATACCCCTTAATCTCCGCCTTGGCAAGCTTGGACTGCTCCAGTGCCTTCCGGCAGTCCACAGTTATATAATTGCCCTTGATGGAGGTAGGCAGGCTCTCCCCCAGGTCAAACTTGCCGAACAGCTTTTGGGACATGGACATGGAAATGCGGGAAAAAAACCAGGAGGCAAGGCCGTGATCCTTCAGAGCCCTCTCCCTGACACGATAGGTCACATGGGAATCCTCCTTGTTGTGCACAAACTCCTCAATGGTGCCGGAGAATTCCACCCTGCCTATTTTTTTTGTATTGGCAAATATCTCCAGCCTGCCATTTTCCCGGGAGGTCAGCTTCAGCTCCGTCACAGGCGGCTCCGCCCCTGGCACATCATCAGCAGCCTCGCTGCCGCCAGCCTCTGCCTTCAGGCTTTCCGCGATGGCCTCATTAATCACCGAATCCGGCACGGAAACCTTGCCCTGCATGATTTCCTTTAGCGTCTCATTGCTCCATGTATGCTGTATAACCTGCCATGCAGGCTGATAATCCTCCACAGCCTCCGAAATGCTTTCCACGCTGATGCCTGGAAAATACTCCGAAATAATTGCCGGCATGTCCATATCAAATCACCTGCCCTCTCTGTCCAATCAGCTGAACCAGCGGCTAAAGCCGCTCTTTTTCTTCACTGGTGCCGCCTTTTTGGCAGGTGCCGCAGCCTTCTCCTTGGCTGCCTGCGCCTGCTCCTGCTCGGACTTGCCTGCCGTCTCAATACCGCCCACAGTCTCAGCATTCCCCTCACGGACAGCCTGCCACAGGCGGCGCGCATCCCGGTACAGCTTTTCATCCGTCAAATTTCTTCTGTTCTTCTCATCCACCAGGCGGCTCAGATATAGCACAGCCTTGTCACGCACCCCCAGGTCAGCATACAGGGCACCAATCAGGTACATTACCATGCTGTCCGTCAGGGTATCAATGGGATACCGCTCTGTCTCCAAGGAACGGATATAGAGGTTCAATGCCTTTTCCAGGTATACCTTTTCCTTTTCCCGATTGCCGGACAATCTGTAAATCCACGCCAGCCTCAACGTAATGCCGGCCCTTCTGGCAAGGGGCGCCTTCAGCACCTCGGCACAGAAAATCGCCAGCTTGACAGCTGCAATGCCGTCCGGCACATCACGTTCCTCATGAAAGTCAAAATGAACATTTTTTTCTACCAATGCATTGCCCATCAGCTCACGCCTGCTCATAGGCAGTGCCGTCAGAAATACCTTTTCATCCGCAGCAAAGCCGCAGTGCTCGCAAACCCAGATATGATAAAGATAGGGATCAAAATCCCGGTAGTGGCAGCAGTAGTCATTATCCACCTGCGTTGCCACCAGGCGTGATTTAACCTTTACTACCCTGGTACTCTTGCCGCAAATCGGGCAGCTTTTCTCCACTACAAAAGTAAACTCTGTCGACATTACAAACCCTTCCTACTCCTGCTCATTATCCTCCGGCCTGTCCGGCTTGTTCTCAGCCCGATAGGCTGCCTGCTTCTCAGCCAGCTGCGCCTTGACAGACTCATCCAGGTCCCCCTTGGTGCGCACAGCCAGAATCAGCTGGTTGCGCATAGCATAATCTATAATTCTTTCATAAAACTTTGCATCCAGGCTTTTTTCCGAAAGCTCCTCCAGGCTGACCTCCGCATCTGTCCTGACCACCTCAATGGCAGTCCAGGTGGAATCCAGATAGTCAACCTCCTGCACGCTGACCTTCTTTTCTGCCAGATTGATGGTGAGATACTCGGAAACCCCCACAAAATCATCAAAGCCAGCCAGGGACTTGCCGTTCCAGCGGCGCTTCGCCACCACATCATTAATCATCACATCATCAAAGGTCTTCAGTACCGGCACAATCAGCACGTTGGTATCTACGCTGCCATCTGCTGCAACCTCATAGCAGATCTGCTGCTTGTTGAAAAAATAATTTGTCCTGGCAGATGACTGCACCCAGCGAAAAATATCCTCAGGCACATGGGGTGCCGCAGAAGCCGCATCCCCATTAAAAGAAAAACTCAAAAGGGCGGCACCCAATACCACCAAACGCTTATAATTCATTAACCTCACCTTGTCTCTTAAATATTATCCTGATAACGGCAAAGACTGTCCAGCTCGTATGGCGTTTCCTGATAGACATAGTAGTTCAGCCAGTTGGAGAACAGCAGGTTTGCCACGGAACGCCACCTGACCACAGGCAGCCTGGCAGGATCATCATCAGGATAATAATTCTTCGGCACGTTCACATTTGGCATGCCGGCAGCCATATCCCTGTCATACTCCTGCTTCAGGGACAGGGGATCATATTCTGCATGGCCGGTAATAAAAAACTGCCTCTGCTCCAGGTTGGCAATGGCATACACCCCTGCCTCATCATCGGACTCTGCCAGGATAGTCAGCTCCTCCACCTTCTCTATGTCCTCCCGGCGAATCTCCGTATGCCGGGAATGAGGCACATAGAACTCATCATCAAAGCCCCGGAACAGCGGCTCATTCTGCTGGCAGAGATGGTGCCTGTACACGCCGAATATCTTCGGTGCCACATCATATTTCGGTATGCCGTAATGATAGTACAGCCCCGCCTGGGCTCCCCAGCAGATATGAAAGGTGGAGTACACATGACTCTTGCTCCACTCCATGATTTCGGAAACTTCCTCCCAGTAGGCCACATCCTCAAAAGGCATCTGCTCCACCGGCGCACCGGTAATGATAAAGCCATCGTATTTCTTGTGGCGCACCTCGGCAAAAGTGCCATAGAACTCCGTCAGGTAGTCCTGGGAGGTGTGTGTCGGCACATAGGACTCAGTATAGATAAAATCCACCTCAACCTGCAGCGGCGTATTGCCCAGAAGCCGCAGCAGCTGGGTTTCCGTCACCTGCTTGACCGGCATCAGGTTCAATATCAGCAGCCGCAGGGGACGGATGTCCTGGCTGTAGGCTCTGTCCGAGTCCATGATAAAAATATGTTCTTTTTCCAGAATTGCCGCTGCCGGCAAATCATTTGGTATCTTGATTGGCATTAGCTATTAACTCCCCATAATCTTACGCAATTCCCCTCATTCCATCCCCCGTATCAGCGGTAAAGGGACTCGTAATCCTCCAGACTGTACCTGTGCACCCATTTCTGATTCCTGCTCTCGTAGGCCTGCAGTGCTTTCAGTTCCTTTTCTTCATTCGTATCCTTGGCAATGGCGTGATATGCTCCGTCAGTTTCACGCTCCGTATAATCCTTCCAGCCCTCCCGCGGGTTCCAGTGCTGATAGCGGACAATCTTGCCCGTATACTGAGGGATGTTAATCGCCTTCTTCAGAAAATGGATTTCCAGCAGCTCACCGCTGGCGGACTTGTACTCCTGCCACTCCCAGAAGATGATGTTCTCGCCATTTACGCGCATGGTGGTAGTGTCCGCCATGCAGCTGACATAGCCGCCATTAGGAAGCCTTTCCTGCCTGAGCAGCAGCCATCTGTCAGAAGCACTGCGCCTCTCCACCTCGCCCATGCCGAAGACGCTGTCCACGATGTAGGCATAGAAATCCTCATCAAATTCCTGGGAATTCATTTCCTTGTATTTCAGCGGCTGATACTGCTTGCTCCACAGCTTTTTGCCGTTTTTGTCGTAAAATACCTCATCCATATATGCCAGCACCCTGGTCTGTGGACACACCTGCACCGTTGCCAGGCTGTAGGCCAGGTCATTGGGCCTGATATCCTTGATGCCGTAATTGTCCAGGGTTTCCTTGGCACCGCCGTAGCTATAGGTAGTCTTGGTAACGGCGGTAATTCTTGTGGCAATTCCCCCGAATGCCTCCTGCACCTTCACCTGTGATGTATTGTAATACTTGGTGTAGTTATTATCCGACGAAATCCAGTACCACGGATTTTCTGTTGCTGCCGTAGCATCAGTCGTTGCTGCTGTTGCGGCTTCTGCCCCAGTCGTGCTATACATGACATTACTGCACATGGCAACAGCCAAAAATAATATAGCGGAAACAATAGAAAAACAGTATCTCATGACAACACCCTCTTTTCCAAAAAATATATCCCTCTAGTTCTTCCTGTGTATACAAAAACGTATACTTTAGTATTTTATCATATTTTGGCAATCTTTACCACATCATGGGGAAATTTCAGTTTTTCGTGGTGCTTGGTCGTTACTTCGTGCACATACTGATGACGTAGTTTGATATTTCGTGGACTCTGTTCAGACTAAAATGGGATGGTCTACGGCAGTGCCCTCAGAAACACGCTCTCGCTCCTAGTTGTGCCTAGCGGATGCTAAGTTCTCGCTTCGCCTGACGGCTCGCGAATCACTAAGCACCGAGGCACAACAAAGTTTTCTGATGGCACATGCCGCAACCCATCCCTTTCTTGTCTGAACAGATATGCACATAGTTATCAACTATACTCTGTTGTATGCTACCAAGGTAATCAATCGGACTTTACGAAAAAGCTGAAAAGGGGGAGCCGGGAGGCTGACGAAGCCTGCTGCTGCCAACCGCTGTATAAAAGTACAGCATTTCACAAGAATATAATGGCATTTTACGACAAACTGAAGTTTAATGCCTTGGAGTTATAGGCGGAATTTTCATTTCCACTGATTGATGAACAATGAGATTTTCGCTCATGTCCTTGGAGGAATGCTGTCCCCAGATTTTTTGTAAAGCGGTCACGAAAGCTCCCGGTGTCATGGAGGATTCCAGCTGTGCCTTTACTGATGTACGCAGCTGGCTGAAAAATTCTTCTGAAAGCTCTACAGTACGCTGTGCCAGCAGGATCTGCAGGTTGGTATCCACCAGATACATGTGCAGTACAGGCTCCTGCAAATCTTCCAAGATAGGCTTCAATCCCGGTGGCAACAGCTGAACCCCCAAAGGGCAATCCCCCCAGCCCTCCTTGAAGATGCCATCAATCTTGTACAAAAGGAACAATATGCCATCCTGCTCATACAGTCCCAGTTCCAGCTTGCCAGTGCGGAATGCCTCCGTGGCAATCACATCGGTCTTGCTAAGCTGCAATATGAACATGCAGCCATTGGCGTCTATCTGAAAAAGCCCCCCGTCCCCCTGATTTTTAATAGGCAGGGGGAATTTTTCTCCTACCTGAAAATTTGTGTATTCCATGCAACTTACCTCCAAAAAGTAATGTGTTTTATCTTGTTACGGTTCATTCCATTAACAGAGGTATTTTAGCACAAAAGCGAGCAATGAACAATCAGGTAAATTTCAGTTTATAGTCGTGGTTATTTGTTACAAAGCTGGTGCTTTTTTCTTGCATGTTGACTCAAGCTGAAAAATGCTGTACAATGAAGGCATAAAAAAAGAGCGAACCACAACGATGGCTCGCCGCTATAGGTTTTTGGTCAGAAAACTTCGACCATACACCAGTGCTAACGACACTGATGGTCACAACATCTACGAAGAAGTCATCCGGGCATGGATGGCTTTTTTCGTGCAGTAAAACTGCTAAAAGATGTGGCCGATATGTGACTT
>JBJDWY010000109.1:0-14498 GCA_051866255.1 Anaerovibrio sp.
GTCACTATGGATTTTTATTTTTGATTAACTGTTCAAGTTCATTATACAATCAACCTTTATATCAATTAACACTTTATACCCATTATACTCGGCGTGAAAATGTGCGGATTATGATCTTCATAATACATTGTTATCCGTATTCCATAAAAAAGTGATATTTCTGGCATTTATTGCACCTACCTCTTTATCTCCTATACACACTATTACCAATTCACACATACATTATATCAAAAAAGGCAGAAAAAATCATTCACTTTGTTTGAAATTTGCCATATACATAAAAAGAACCTCCTGCCATGAGGAGGTTCCAAATACAATATGTTTTACTAATTATACGTTATCTAAAAAATGCACCTGCACTGCTTCATAATGCCTTTATGCATTCTTTGTAACCTTCATGCACTGCTTATGCATCACATATGCACCACATATACATTACTTATACATTAATCTCAGCAGTCATGCCCAGCTCTTCCTTGTGGGCGTCCAATACAGGCTGAACCACGTTCTTGATAAACTTTTCAACCTGAATAGGAGAACGGCCAACATACCTGGAAGGATCCATCGTCTTCTGCAGTTCCTCCAAAGTAAGGTTAAACTCAGGGTCAGCTGCAATAAGCTCCAGCAGATTATTGTCCTTGCCCTGCTGCTTGACATTCTTGCCAGCTTCCATGGAAAGGGTACGAATCTTCTCATGGAGCTCCTGACGGTTGCCGCCGTTCTTAACAGCATCCATCATGATATTCTCGGTAGCCATGAAAGGCAGCTCCGCCATCATGTGCTTGGTAATAACCTTGTCATAAACTACCAAGCCGTCTACAACATTCAGGCACAAATCCAAAATGCCATCAATAGCCAGGAAGCCCTCCGGAATGGACAGGCGCTTGTTGGCAGAATCATCCAGGGTTCTCTCAAACCACTGGGTAGCAGAAGTAATGGCAGGATTCAGGGCATCAATCATCACATACCTGGACAGAGATGCGATACGCTCGCTGCGCATCGGATTTCTCTTGTATGCCATTGCAGAAGAACCAATCTGATTCTTTTCAAATGGCTCCTCCACTTCCTTCAGGTGTTGAAGGAGACGGATATCATTGGACAGCTTGTGGGCACTGGCAGCTATGCCTGCCAGAATATTGGCAACCCTGGTGTCAACCTTTCTGGAATAGGTCTGGCCGGAAACAGCATAGCACTCCTTGAAGCCCATCTTGGCAGCAATAGAAGGGTCAATCTTGTCAATAGTCTCCTGGTCGCCGTTAAAGAGCTCAAGGAAGCTTGCCTGTGTGCCGGTAGTCCCCTTGGAACCCAGCAGCTTCAGGCTGTTCATGACATACTCCAGATCCTCCAGGTCCATAATGAACTCCTGGGCCCACAGGGTAGCACGCTTGCCCACAGTAGTAGGCTGGGCAGGCTGAAAATGAGTAAATGCCAAGGTAGGCAAATCTTTATATTTCTCTGCAAACTTGGCAAGCTCGGCAATCACATTGACCAGTTTCTTCTGAACCAGCTGCAAAGCCTCACGCATAATGATAATATCGGTGTTGTCACCAACATAGCAGGAAGTAGCACCAAGATGAATGATACCGGCTGCTTTCGGGCAGAGCTGTCCATATGCATAAACATGGCTCATAACGTCATGGCGAACCAGCTTCTCCCTGGCCTTTGCCACATCATAATTGATTTCGTTCACATGAGCCTTCATCTCATCAATCTGCTCCTGGCAGATTACAGGCTTGCCATTTTCAGAAAGCCCCAGCTCCATTTCTGTCTCAGCCAGAGCAATCCACAATTTTCTCCAGGTCGTAAATTTCTTGTCCTGAGAAAAAATATACTGCATTTCCTTGCTAGCATAACGCTCTGATAAAGGACTAGTGTATCTGTCTGTACTCATAATCAACTTCCTTTTCTAATCATTTTAGTCAAGGCAATTCACCCTTTAACAATATTCTATCAAAGAAACATGCCCTTGTCCATTATAACATCATTTTCCGCTGTATTGCTATAACCTTCTATAATTACTAATCCTGCTTAATACGCAATCCTGAAATAATCCAGATACGCCTTATACTTATCCTGCGCCGTCAGGCATGTATCTGTCAGATAACCCTTTTCATTATCCCATTCCTTCAGGCCGCGATAATAAAATAGCTTTAATCCATCCTCAATAATAAAGGGCACAATATTGTATTTCAGGCACTCTTTGAACATAATCAGCCTGCCAACACGCCCATTGCCATCCTGAAAAGGATGGATGCGCTCAAAACGCACATGAAAAGCCAAAATATCCTCCAATGATTTTTCTCTTTTAGCATTATATTCTGACAGCAGAGCTTTCATCTTGCCAGCAACTTCTTCCGGCAAGGCAGTCTCCATCCCCCCTACCTCATTGGGCAATCTCTTATAATCCCCTGTAGCAAACCAATCCTTCCGCGAGTCACTGGTGCCAATTTTCAGCAGCAGATGTAAATCCTTGATAAACTTCTCAGTCAATGCGTCTTGCGCATTATCAATAATCATATCAATACAACGAAAATGATTTACTGTTTCTATTACATCATCTACATTGAGGGCTTCATTACCTAGCCCGATAGTATTAGTCTCAAAAATATATCTTGTCTGGTCATGTGTCAGGCGGCTTCCCTCAATATGATTGGAATTATAGGTCAAATCAATCTGTGTCCTATGATAGATACCGCCGGAGCATCTGCCTGCCTTCTGTGCTTGAAGAACATCCAGCAGAGTAAGAGGCTGTTCCTTTCTTTTATTGATACGTTCCGGCTTTTTCGCAGTTTCGGGAATATTCCAGGTCCTGCCTGCCAAAACCGCACCTGGCACACGCCCTTTGGCGCAATAATTCCTGACACTACGCTCTGACACATGCCATTTTTCTGCTATTACAGCAGCTGAAAGATATCGCATTTACTCACCTCCCCTACAACCACTACTATAAAGTATACCACACCATCGGCAAAACAGCATTTTTATTATCAATATGATCTTTTTTGCCGCAAAAAAATCAGTTATCCCACGAAAAAAATGCTGCACAGCCGAAGCCATACAGCATTTTCCACGCACCCAAAAGTGCAAAATCATTCAATTAATGCTTAATCAGCAAACAGCCAACCAGCAATCATTAGTAAGCGTTGTTGCAGCCCAGTACGTTCTTGATCTTGTGCTCAACAATAGCCTTGATGTTAGCACGAGCCGGAGTCAGGTACTGACGTGGGTCAAAGTGCTCAGGATGCTCCATGAAGTGCTGGCGGATGCCGGCAGTCAGGGCAAGGCGCAGATCGGAGTCAACGTTGATCTTGCAAACTGCGCTACGGGCAGCCTTGCGGAGCTGATCCTCAGGAATGCCGATAGCATCATCCAGCTTGCCGCCGTTAGCGTTGATGATCTTTACATACTCAGGCACTACGGAAGAAGCACCATGGAGAACGATTGGGAAGTTTGGCAACTTCTTGGTGATCTCATCCAGAATGTCGAAACGCAGCTCAGGTGGAACCAGAACGCCATCCTCATTCAGGGTGCACTGTGCAGGAGTGAACTTGAATGCGCCGTGGCTGGTACCGATAGCGATAGCCAGGGAGTCAACACCGGTACGGGATACGAACTCCTCAACCTCCTCAGGATGGGTGTACTTGGCATCCTCTGCGGATACATTTACATCATCCTCTACGCCTGCCAGCTGGCCAAGCTCGCCCTCTACTACTACGCCGTGAGCATGAGCATACTCTACTACCTTCTTGGTAACAGCGATGTTGTCCTCGAAGGAATGATGGGAACCATCAATCATAACGGAAGTGAAACCGCCGTCGATGCAGGACTTGCAGGTCTCAAAATCTGCACCGTGATCCAGATGCAGGGCAACTGGCAGCTCAGGATGAACCTCAAGAGCAGCCTTTACCAGATGTACCAGGTACTGATGGTTCGCATACTTGCGAGCACCTGCGGAGCACTGCAGGATTACCGGAGCACGCAGCTCAGCAGCAGCATCGGTGATACCCTGTACAATCTCCATGTTGTTTACGTTGAATGCACCGATAGCGTAGCCGCCCTCGTATGCCTTCTTGAACATTTCTTTAGTTCCTACTAATGGCATTAAAAAAACCCCCTATCAAAATATGTACCCATTATAGCACAGTTTTCCGATAATTAACAGCGCAAAATAAGATTTTTCATAATTGCTGAAAATTTTGCTTCAAATGTGCGGAATTGATTGCACATATTTTCATCCTAATGCATTTTAACCAGTAATGCCTTCACATCAGCAATACTTTTACTGCAATATTTTCCCACTCAGCATTTCCAAAACAAATCCCGCATATCCTGGGGCACATCAGAATAGATAGAAATACTTTCCCCGGTGAGGGGATTTTCAGCTTCAAGGTGCACGGCATGGAGAGCCTGCCGCTTCATGACGGAGGTATCGCCCCCATACAAATCATCCCCCAACAGGGGATGCCCCATGGCCGCTAGATGCACCCGTATCTGATGAGTGCGCCCCGTCTCCAGCTCCAGCCACAGAAGTGACCTGCCCCCGCGGCGTGCCAGGGTGCGATAATGGGTCACCGCTACCTGCCCCTCCGGGCTGCAAATCCTCTGGATGATGCTGTCTGGATGCCTGGCAATAGGCAGGTCAATTGTTCCAGCAGGTGAAGGCATTGCCCCCTCTATCACAGCCACATAGCTCCGATGAAAAAACTTGCCGCCATTGCCCTGGGTCAGGGCATTTTGCAGCTGAGGCTGCTTTGCCACCAGAACCAGCCCGGTAGTATTGCGATCCAGGCGGTGCACCGGATGAAAATCAATCTCCTGCCCCGTCCGGCGATAATAATGCAGCAGTCCGTTCCCCAGCGTGTTGTCATAATCACCGCCGGTGGGATGCACCAGCACACCGGCAGGCTTGTTGAGGACAATCATGTACTCGTCCTCATACCTGATATCCAGCGGCATAGACGTAGCTGCCAGGCTGGAGCTTTCCGCAATCCGGCAGGTAACCACATCCCCGTCCCGTACCACAGCCGTAGTAGCCCGGACTTCCTCACCGTTGACCAGCAGAGTGCCGTTCCATTTCAGCCTCCGCCACAAGCCGTGGGAAAAACCGCATTTTTGCCGAAGAAAAGCCCTGACCGATACAGGGGCCAGAGCTTTTTCTCCTGAAAGTCCTGCAAGTGAAACCTTATACGTTACGTTCATAGCTAAACTCTCATTAAATATTCATTAAACATTCATCAAATATTCATTATACATTCATCAAATATCCAGTGAATATTCATTAAACTTACATCTAAGCATGAATCCAATCTTATCAATTCTCACCATGTATTTTCTTAATGAGATTGAAGCACACGCTCAGCAGAATAGCTGCCACAGTTGCCAGGGACATGCCGCTCAGGGTGACAGTGCCAACGGTGATGCTTGCGGTGCTGACGCCCACACCCAGCACAACTGCCGTCAGCATCAGATTGATAGGATTGTTATAATCAATCTTGCTCTCTACCAGCACGCGGATGCCGGAAGCGGCAATAACGCCAAACAGCAGCATGGACACGCCGCCCATAACGGGTGCCGGAATGCTCTGGATGGCAGCTGCCAGCTTGCCAAAACAGGACAGCAGGATGGCAAAAACAGCCGCACCGCCGATAACCCAGGTACTAAATACCTTTGTCATGGCCAGCACGCCGATATTCTCGCCATAAGTGGTATTTGGTGTGGAGCCAAAAAAGCCGGACAGGATAGTGGACAGGCCATTGCCGATGATGGAACGGTCCAGCCCCGGGTCCTTGGTCAGATCCGCCCCCACAATGTTGCCGGTAACAATCAGATGCCCCACATGCTCGGCAATCACCACCAGAGCCGCAGGCAGGATAATGCAGATGGCATTGAAGTTAAACTCCGGCATGTACAAGGTCGGCAGGGAGAACCAAGGTGCTTTCTCCACTATGCTCAAATCCACGATGCCAAATGCCAAAGCGATAATGTAACCTGAAACAATGCCGATGAGAATCGGAATAATCTGCAAGAAGCCCCGGAAAGCCACCTGGGCAAACAGGGTAATAGCCAAGGTCAGCACAGAAACAATAATCGCATTGCTATCGGGCTCCTTGGCAGTCAGTCCGGCCATGCCAGCCGCTACCGGCATCAGCTCAAGGCCGATTACCGCCACGATGGCACCCATGGCCGCCGGTGGAAAAATGAAATTTATCCAATCAGTTCCCACAGCCCTGACCAGCAGTCCCACCAGCACAAAGACAATACCTACAGCAATAAAGCCCCCCAGCGCCGCCTCATAGCTGTACTGGGACAGCACCGCAAACACAGGGGAGATAAAGGCAAAGCTGGAGCCCAGGTACGCCGGTATCCTGCCCTTGCACAAAAACAGGTATAAAAGCGTGCCAATACCATTGAACAGCAGGACTGTGGCTGGATTGACATTGAACAAAATCGGCACCAGCACCGTAGAGCCAAACATGGCAAAAAGATGCTGCAAACTCAGAGGAATGGTCTTTTGAATAGGCGGCCTCTGGTCAACACGGATAACGCGGTCATTTCCCGACATACTGATAAACACTTCCTTTTTACAAAAAATTTACAAAAATTTCACCCTAAAATCTATCACATATGGCAGAAAAAGTCCAGCCACCTGCCCTTTTATATACATAATACATATTTCCCTCACTGCTCCCTGTCCAGAAACTCATCAGGTATGGCATTGATAAACCGGCAGGGAACGCTGCCCCGCTCCATAGCTGCCGTCAGATACAGCCGCTGCCGCGCCCGGGTAATGCCCACATAAAAAAGCCGGGCTTCCTCATCCAATGACTCATGCACAAGGGAAATCTTGCTGGGAAATACCCCCTCCTGCAAGCCTGCCATAAATACCGTATCAAACTCCGAGCCCTTGGCCTGATGCACCGTAATAATCGGAATCCGGGGCTTTTCCTGCAGCATCAGGTCAAGCTCCGTGTTTGAAAGTGACATCAGCCGCAAAAAGCTTTGCATGGCATCATAGCCGGACAATTCCTCCTTGTCCAGCTGCCGGGCCTGCCGCACCAGATTTCTCAGGTTTTCCATACGGCCCGGCTCCCGCTGATAATACTTATCAATCCCCAGCCTGGTTATGGTCTCAACCACCATCTGCCCGGGGCGCATATCCGCCAGCTTGCACCGCAGGCCATTGACTGCCTCTGCCAGCGGCGCAAAATTCCTGATATGCCTGCTGATGAGGCTCCGGCGCGCATCCCGTACCGGCAGAATATCATGCTCCACCGCATGCAGCAAAATTTCCCCGGTAGCACATATATCGTCAAAAGCATCATGAGAAGACTTATGCTCCACATGAAAACGCTCCCCCAGAAACTCCAGCTTGTGATTGGGCAGCTGAGGATAAAAACGGCGGAAAATATCCAGCGTATCGTAAAAAGCAGGTATCTCCAAAGGCTTCAGCCCCAGCCTTGCCAGCTGGCTGGCTAAGATAGTCAGGTCAAATACCACATTGTGCCCCACCACAACGCAGCCCCTGGCAAAATCCAGAAAATCCTGCAAGGCCTTTTCCGGCTCAATCCCTTCCGCCAAAAGCTTTGCATCAGAAATATGGTGCACCGCCTCGGACTGGCCCACAGGCCGGGAAGCCCTGACATAATGCACCAGCCTGTCCAGCTCCCTGCCCTGCATATCCAGCTTGATAGCTGCCAGCTGGATGATTTCATCCCGGGCCGTATCCAGCCCCGTAGCCTCCACATCAAAGACTACCACTTCTCCCTGCTCAAGAGCTCGCAAAAGCATCTCAAAAGGCTCGCCATACTTCTGGGCAGAGGCATGGAGAAAATCCGTAATCCGTATCCCTGCCGCCCGGTATTCCTCCGACTGAATCTGAGCAACTGTAGCAGGGCCGATGCGCCGCCCGAACCTTTTCACCAGCCGCAGCAGGCTGCTGGCATCCTGGGGATTGATAACCAGCCTCAGGGCCGCCACCACATCCTTTATTTCCTGGCGGCGGAAAAACTTAAACTCCTCCACCAGCATAAAATCAAGGGGAAAATCCGCCTCATCCCTCTGCCCCAGCTCAAACTGCTCCTGCCGCTGCTGGCTGATGCGTGCCAGATAGTCCGACAGCTTTTGATTGTAATAGTTGGAGCGCGTCAGGATGCACACCCGAGACAAATCCTCCGGCCGCAACCTTTGCAGCTGGTTATAAATCCAGCTGGCCTCCACATAGGTGCTGTTCAGCTGCCGGCAATGGATTTTTTCCCCCTGCTCCTCCGACATGGCAGCGGCATCCTCCCGGAAAAGCCCTGCCACCTGCTCCGGGAAGCGGTTCTTCAAAAAGCCGTAGGAAGCCTCCAAAAGCGTCCTGACGGAGCGATAATTCTCATGGAACACCATCAGCATGGGATGATAATCCCTGGCAAACCGGTCATAGATAAGCTGTGGCTCCGAGCCCCGCCACTCATAGATGGTCTGAAAGAAATCACCGCACAGGAGAAGGTTGCTATCCCCAAACATTTTCGTCAGGATTGCATATTCCAGCCTGCTGGTATCCTGCACTTCGTCCACGCACCAGAAACGGAACCTCTCCTGCCAAAAGCGGCAGCTTTCCTCCTGCTGCAAAATCTGATAGGCGCCATTTATCAAATCACAGAAATCCACATAGTGATTTTCCAGCAGCCTGCCGTCGTACTGGCTGACAATCTGGCCGCAGTGAGCCTCAAACATCATGACAATCTCCTGGTTCGGCCTGCCCTTCTGCCTGGCGGCATCATTGATGCGCTGCTGCTTTTCCTCCTTGATGCGCAGCAGTACCTTTTCATAGTCCGCCTGCCGGTCATCAGAAAAAATATTGTACTCCCCCCGGTATTCCTTGATGAGATTTATCAGGGCCTGCAAAGCATTTTCCTGATGGGCCTGGCAATAGTCCAGGCCGCGGATAATCTCCAGGCAGTCCGTCTCATCAGCCACCGTAAAATCCCCTGCCACATCAGTCTGCCCCTTGGCCGCCCAGCGCAGGATTTCATAGCAGAAGCCATGAAAGGTCCGAACCGTCACGCCCCTGCCCCTGGCTCCTGCCACACCGGCAATCCGCTGCTTCATCTCGTTGCAGGCCTTGTTGGTAAAGGTCAGGCAGATGATTTCCTCCGCCGTTGCCCTTTCCTTTTCCAGAATATTCACAATGCGGCAGGACAGGGTATTGGTCTTGCCGGTGCCTGCCGAGGCCAGGAGCAGGATGTTTTTATCCAGTTCCTGCACCACCTGCCGCTGCTTTTCATTCAAAAAATCAAAATCCATTGCCATACTGCCCCGTTCCACTGCTTCTGCAAACTACAATACGGAGTTACGCTGCACATAACTCCGTATCCCCATATATTATCAACTACTACATTTATTTATACTCTGCCGCCAGCTTCTTGAACACCGGCAGGGCATTCCTGATGGTGGATTCCTTGATGCAGTATGCCGCACGGAAGTAGCCAGGACAGCCAAAATCTGAGCCCGGCACCAGCAGCAGGTCATATTCCATAGCCTTCTTGCAGAAAGCCCTGTCATCATCCTCCAACGCCTTCGGGAACAGATAAAATGCCCCCTGAGGCTTCTGGCAGGTAAAGCCAGCCTCAATCAGGCCGTTGTACAGCAGGTTGCCGTTACGCTCATAGGCGGCAATATTGGATGGCTCGTCCACGCACCTTGCCACCACCCGCTGAAACAGGGAGGAAGCATTGACATGGGTAAGCACCCGGGCAGCACCGGCAATGGCTCCGTATACACGCCCGAAATCCGCCACCTCATCCGGCACCACAATATAGCCGATACGCTCGCCCGGCAGGGACAGGGACTTGCTCCAGGAATAGCAGACCAGCGTATTTGGATAATACTTGGCCACATAAGGCACAGTCAGGCCGCCATAGACCAGCTCCCTATAGGGCTCATCGGAAATAATGAAAATCGGGTGGCCGAACTCCTTCTCCTTGGCAGACAGCATCTCGGCCAGCTTCCTGATGGTAGCCTCGGAGTACACCACGCCGCTTGGGTTATTAGGGCTGTTAATAATAACCGCCTTGGTCTTCGGGCTGAGCATTTCCTCCAGCTTGTCAAACTGGATCTGGAAATCCTCTGTGTTAGCAGGCACCACCGACAGCTTGGAACCCACGGACTCCACGAAGCAGCCATACTCCGGGAAATACGGGGCAAAGGTGATGAACTCATCATCCGCACCATCCTCATGAAGTGCCTTGAAGCAGATGGTAATGGCTGCTGCCGCACCGCTGGTCATAAAGAGATTCTTGCCGGCAAAATTCGTGCCGAAACGGCGATTGATGCTATCGGCAATGGTCTCCCGGACCTGAGGCAGGCCAGGCGCGATGGTATAGCCGTGAAGCTCGCAGGTATCCACGGTGTCCAGAATATCCATTATCGCCGTCTTTACCGCCTCAGGGGCAGGCACGTTAGGATTGCCGATAGAAAAATCATAAACATTTTCCGCACCGACAATAGCAGCCCTTTGCTTGCCGTATTCAAAAATCGTCCTGATGGTGGATTTTTTTGTGCCAAGAGTGTGCATTTTTTCAGAAACCATGATACATCCCATCCTTTGCATATTACGTCATGTAACGCTTTATTATAGTTTAGTATAGATAATTACAGAGTGTTAAACATGATTATACACCAAATTGGCAAAAATAAAAAGGGCAGAAGCCATGCCGCGGCTCTAAACCGCCACGGCACAGCCCTGCCCCCCTTTTTGATGGGATTTCAGGTGACATGCTTGAAATGATATTATTTCAGGCGAGCTTGCCCAGATATTCCTTAAAATACCTGTTCAGATGCCCGGACAGCTCCTGGCGGATAATTTCCTCATCGCCAACGGCTGCCGTAGCCAGAAAGTCCGGCTCCTCGATGAGCATGCTGCTGATATAGCCCATAATCCCCGTGTTGACCTCCAGGCTGTCATCCACCGGCACCAGCATCACCAGCACCACAGAAATTTCCTTGAAATAGCTATCCTGAAAGCAGCTGCCCCCTTCCGGCAGGCAGACGGCAAAGCTGGGATGGGTGACACCATTGGTACGGGCATGCAGCAGGGCAAAGCCGAACTCCGCAAAAATCTGGCTGGAAACCTGCTCACGCTTTGCCAGTGCATCCACAATCATCTCCTGCCGCTCCGGCTGGACAGTCATGCGCTCACCGATGGTAAACAGCAGCCTGTCAAAGGTAATGTCCGCCGGTGCCTGAAAGCACCTCAGATGCTTGATGACGCTGCTGATACATGCCGCCACCCTATTTACCTCGTCAAAGGGGGCCGTATGCCTGTCCCCTGTGCCCTCCTTCCGGGGCAGCCGCTCAAACTGGTATATCAGGCAGCGGATTTCCCCGATATCCGCCTCGCTCAATAGGGGATTCACATAAACCACCGGCACCTGCACATCCTCCAGCTGCAAGCTGGAAATGATAAAATCGATTTTTGCCTCTACCGCCGGGGTAATGTCGTGCTTACCATAGGTGGTCATTTCCAGCCTGTCCTTGAAGACCTTCTCCAGCTTTGCCGCCATCAGCCGGGACAGCCCGATGCCGCTGGAGCAGACCACTGCTACCTGCACCTTCCGTATCTGCTCCTTGCGCCCCTCCAGGCGCACCAGTGCCGCCCCGAAATGCACAGCCAGAAAGCCGATTTCCTCCTCCGGCACACTCCTGCCTACCTTGTCCGCCAGCACCTGTGCTGCCCGCTGGCACCTGGCGTATATCTCGCTGTAATTTTCCTTTATATCCGCCAGCACAGGATTCTGAATGCTCATGCCATGCACCAGCCGCACGATGGTAGGCTGCAAATGAGCTAAAAGCCCCTGCATAAACTCATCATCCTGCTTCAAGAGATACGCCTGCTGGCCGTCATAAGCATCAATCAGGTCATTGACAAACTGGCGAAGCTCCCTGTCCGCCAGCTCCATTCTTTCCTCCCTGCCCGGCATCTGGATTTTTTCATGCTTGGCTCCCTTGAGATGCAGGCAGATATAGGCAATCTCCAGCTGGGGGATAGACACCTCAAACTCCGCTTCCAGCTCCGCTGCAATATCCTCTGCCAGCCGGTAATCCTCATCCCGGGGCAGTTTTTCCTGCCATTCCCCGGTCACCTGGATTACATCCTGCTGCAAAATGCGGTTGATGGCAATGGCCAGATGGATGACCAGCCCGTCATAGGCATTTTCCGTCAGGTTGTCCATCCGCTGGTTATCCATCCCCTCAAGGCACTCGTGAACACGGCGCAGGATTTCCTTGTCCAAAAGCCTGCCCAGGTGGTTTTTCTGCAGGGAAGCTGCATAATTCTCGCCGCCATCACCGTCATACAGCTGCCGGAACAGCTTTGTATCGATGTTCTCCCCAATAAAAAAACGTATGGCCCGGCGGTAGTTTTCCTCCGTTCCTTCCACCTCGATGCCGCTGCCAGGCTTCCTTACCATGGAAAGCCCCTGCTGGGACAGCCATGCCTCCACCGCTTCCAAATCCGTACTGATGGTAGCTTCGCTAACGCCGAACTTGCGGCTATAATAATACAGCTTCCGAAGCGTCTTTTCCCGCAGGATTTCCAGCACCAGCCTCTTGCGCCTGTCCTCCTTGCTGCTGGCAGCATACTCATCACTGCTGGCAGCCTCCGCCAGAAGCCCTTCCCTGGCAGCTTCATCCCCGGCCAGCCACACACCAACGCCTGTCTTGGAAGCAAACTCCATGCCATAGGGCAGCAGCACATCATTGACAGACTCCAGCTCACGCTGCACAGTGCGCTTGCTGATGCCGGTCTTTTCCGCTAAATGCTTTATGGATATAGGCTCCTTTTCCTCCAGCAGAGCCTGCAAAATCTGTTTCATTCTCGGCGTGATTTTCACATTGTCCGCCTCCGTTTCCAAACTGCAAATATATAAAATAATCCCTATTGGCTATGCAAAAACCGTTATACTGACAGCCATTCAGCCTATCAGTATAACGGATTTTCTTTATGCCTTCAACATGCCCTCAGCGTATCAAAACATTTTGAGATAGGTTTTATTGTTTCTGCATAGCCATGACATCTTTCCAGCAACGGAGTGAGCCTAGCTATTGCGCTGCTTCAGATCCTCCACCAGCCTGCCATACTCAGGAGCAGCCAGGAAGTTGGTAATAAGCACCAGCTCCGCATCAGGATTGCTCTGGGCGGCACGCTCCCGGAGGGACTGATGGGTAACCACAATCTGCACATCCGCAGGGATTGAGGATACAGATGTATGGATAACCTCGATGCCGTCAAGACCGGCAGCCTTGATTTTCTTCTTCAGCACGGTAGCACCCATGGCACTGGAACCCATACCTGCATCACAGGCAAAGGCAATCTTCTTTACCCTGCCACCGGCATTGGCACCAGCAGCACCATTGGAAGCCTTGGCTGCCGGAGCAGTACCCTTGGCCTGTGCCTTCATGGCATCCTTCTTGGCCTGAGCTTCTTCCAGCGTAGTATCCTTGCCCATGAACTTCAGCAGAGGGATGGCGATAGCCATAGCCACAGCGGCAGAAAGGATAACGCCCAGGAACAGTCCCACATAGCAGTGGCGTTCAGCCATCATGGTCAGGGCGATGATGCTGCCCGGGGAAGCTGGAGCGGTCAATCCCACATCAAACAGGCGGAAAACGAATACACCGGTGGCATTGGCTGCGATAGTAGCAATCAGCAGGAACGGGTTCATCAGGATATATGGGAAGTAAATCTCATGAATACCGCCCAGGAAGTGAATGATTACCGCACCAGGTGCAGAGCTTTTGGCACTGCCCTTGCCTACCAGGCAGTATGCCAGCAGAATGCCAAGTCCAGGACCAGGGTTCGCCTCAAGCAGGAAGAAAATGGATTTGCCTGCTTCCTCCACCTGCTGGATGCCCATCGGAGAGAAAATACCGTGATTGATAGCGTTATTCAGGAACAGCACCTTTGCAGGTTCTACAAAGATAGAGGTCATCGGCAGCAGGCCGTTGGCAATCAGCACGCCTACACCGGCAGCCATGGCACTTGTCAGGGCGGTAACAATCGGGCTGATAGCCTCCATGGCAACCAGTGCCAGAACAGCTGCCAGGATGCCCAGCGAGAAGTTGTTCACCAGCATCTCAAAACCCGGCTTGATATGGCCGTCCACGGCCTGGTCAAACTTCTTGATAACCCACGCAGACAGCGGGCCCACAATCATGGCACCCAGGAACATCGGCACCTCTGCTCCCACGATTACGCCCATGGTAGCTGCTGCACCGATAACGCCGCCGCGCTTTCCTGCTACTACCTCACCACCTGTATAGGCGATCAGCAGAGGCAGCATTACCGAGGACATCGGGCCTACCAGCGTGGCAAACTTTTCATTGGGCAGCCAGCCGGTAGGAATGAACATGGCTGTAATCAAGCCCCAGGCAATAAATGCCCCGATATTCGGCATTACCATGCCGCTCAGAAATCGTCCAAAGACCTGCAATTTTTCTTTCATTATCTACACCTC
>JBJDWY010000109.1:14598-34422 GCA_051866255.1 Anaerovibrio sp.
ATTGCATTATTGTTTCAGATTGACTGGCCGGTCATTTCCTGTTGATGATTTTATTATAGACACGATTGGAATTGTTTTCAAGCAATAGTAATTGAGTTTTGGCACTAGGAATTAGTGCCAAATATTGGCAGCATGTATTGCCAGTGCCTGTTTTCCAGCGTTTTCCGGCTATTATATGAAAGAAACCGCCATCAACTTTGGCACTATCTCCTAGTGCCAAATACGAATTACTTTGAATTGATTTTTCCTTGCACCAACACTATAATAAAACCATCAAGTGAAACACAAAAACAAATTTCAGGCAGCCAGTGCTGCCGGACAAGGACAAAAAAGAAATACAAGGAAAAGAAGCGAGCAAAAAGCTGCAAAGGAGAGATTGAAAATGTTCTGGAGCACAAAAAAAGAAGCCCCTGCCGAAAAGAAACCTCTGCTGTACCGCGAAAACATAAAGACCGGCTGCACCGTAGCCAGCAAGGATGAAGCCATCCGCATGGTAGGTCAGATGCTGGTAGACAGCGGCTATGTGGATCAGCCTTATGTAGAGGCAATGCTGGAAAGAGAAAAGACCTTCCCTACCTACATGGGCAACGGCCTGGCACTGCCTCACGGTGTAGAAGCTGCCAAAAAAGAGGTAAAATCCTCCGGCATTGCCGTCATCACCCTGAAAAATCCTATTGACTGGGAAGGCAATGAGGCGCAGGTGATTATTGGCATCGCAGGTGTCGGTGACGAGCATCTGGAAATTCTTGGCATTATCGCTGACAAGATGATGGACGAGGATGCCGCTGCCCAGCTTGCCACAGGCGATGCAGATACAGTTTACAGGCTCTTGCAGTAACCTGACCCTCCACGGCAGGTCCTGCAGGCACAAAATCCGGCTGTATAAGTACAATCCGCTTATGCAGGTTCAATTCAACCATTAATTATCGGGTTGATACCAAAATTACGGTATTTGAGTGAAGCATGGAAGTATGTAAGTAGTTATATGAGTATAATTTTCAGATATAAAGCTATAAAGGAGAAATCAGCATGAAAACAAAAGCAGTAAGAATGTATGGTACCAGGGATTTGCGCCTTGAGGAGTTTGAGCTCCCTGCCATCAAGGATGACGAAATCCTTGTAAAAATCATGAGCGACAGCATCTGCATGTCCACCTACAAGCTGGTGGAGCAGGGCAAGAACCACAAGCGCGCCCCGAAGAATATCGACACCAACCCGATTATCATCGGCCATGAATTTGCCGGTGTTATTGTGGAGGTAGGCAAGAAGTGGCAGGATCAGTTCAAGCCTGGCATGAAGTTTGCCCAGCAGCCTGCACTGAACTACAAGGGCAGCCTGGCATCCCCTGGCTATTCCTATGAATTCTTCGGCGGTGCTTGCACCTACTGCATTATCCCGCATGAGGTAATGGAGCTGGGCTGCCTGATGGAATACAAGGGCGAAAGCTTCTTTGAGGCATCCCTGGGCGAGCCGATGAGCTGCATTATCGGCGGTTATCATGGCAACTACCACACCAACAAGAGAAACCACGAGCTGAAGATCGACACCAAGGCAGGCGGTGACATCATTATTCTGGGCGGCTGCGGCCCTATGGGACTGGGCGCTGTCAGCTACGGCATTCAGCTGGAGGAAAACAAGCCGAAGCGTATTGTGGTAACTGACATTAACGATGACAAGATTGCCCGCGCCAGGGAGGTTATTCCTGAGTCAGTGGCAGCAGAGCGCGGCATTGAGCTTCTTTATGTGAATACTGCCGCTATGGATGACCCTGTGAAGGGGCTGATGGATATTACCGGCGGCAAGGGCTATGACGATGTGTTCGTTTATGTACCTGTGCGCCAGGTGGCAGAGCTGGGCAACAAAATTCTTGCCTTTGACGGCTGCATGAATTTCTTTGCCGGCCCTACCGACAGCCAGTTCAAGGCAGAAGTAAACCTCTATGAGGTGCATTACACCAGTCAGCACATTGTAGGAACCACCGGCGGCAACAATGACGATTTGATTGAGGCAAACGATCTGGCAGCCAAGGGACGCATCGAGCCAGCTGTTATGGTAACCCATGTAGGCGGTATCGACAGCATCATCGACGCTACCCTGAACCTGCCAAAAATTCCTGGTGGCAAGAAGCTGACTTACACCCAGTTCAACATGCCGCTGACCGCTATCGAGGACTTCGGCAAGCTGGGCGAAACTGACCCTCTGTTCAAGAAGCTGGACGAGGTATGCAAGAAGAACCGTGGGCTCTGGTCTGCCGAGGCAGAGCGCGTACTCTTTGACCACTTTGGTGTTGAGGCATAATCTGCTTACTGTGCCTTTACATATAATCCCAATTTTATTATACTTTCCCTTCTAATTACTAACCCAATAGTAATTCAATCCCTATCCTGCAAGCGGATATTGCACCATAAATATCTGCTTGCACAACAAAGACCGGGTTTCTGCTTACCCCGGTCTTTTTGTTGTATATGTAAATAAAAAAATGGTTCTAATGCACGGCCTGTACATCGAAACCATCTTTTTGGTTTTTGTCTAGCCTTTGGGGCTAAGCCAGCCTTTTATGAACCGAGACCCAGTGCCCTGAATGCATACGCCACAAAGGGCACCACTGCCAATGCCGGTAGGTAGTTGATGACCTTGATTTTGGTCAGCTCCAGCATATTCAGCCCCAGGGCTAGGATGATCAGACAGCCGGTGCATGCCATCTCCTGCACGATGTAGTCCGACACGAAGGGCGCAATGAACTCAGCCATAAGCACGATCGCCCCCTGAAAAAGCAGGGTAAAGACAGCCGAACCCATGACACCGATCCCCATAGCTGCCGTCAGCATGATGCCGGAAATAAAATCCAGCAGGGACTTGGTATAGAGCATGGCATAATCCGCCCTGAGACCTGCATCAAGGGAGCCGACAATCACCATCGCTCCCACGTTCATAATCAGGCAGGAAGTAACGAAGGCACCCGCCAGCCTGCCCGACTCCCCCCTGTCACCTGCAAAGCGGCTCAGAAACCTTTCCGTAAAGCGGTTCACACTGCCGTCAGCATCTACAGCCTCCCCAAGCAGAATGCCCAGAACCACAGAAATAATCATAATCAGGATATTGCTCTCCTGTATCGCGCCCTGCACGCCAATCAGCACCGTGCAAAGCCCCACCCCCTGCATCAGGGCACCAGTCAGCCGCTCCGGCAGCCCCCTGCGAAGCAGCAGTCCCAGCAGTGAGCCTGCCACAATCGCCAGGGTATTCACAATCACAGCAAACATAACAACCTCATACCGAACACTAACAAGGACAATGACAAAAAAACAAGAACGAAAAAGAGAATGGGAGCTGGAACGGCAAAAGCATGGGAAGCATCAGTATCCCAGCTCTGTCAGCACATCCTCAAGATTATTCAGCACGCTGTCAATATCCGCTGCTGTAATCACCAGAGGTGGCTGGAATGCCATGACATTTCTCGCTACGCCATTCTTGCCAATAATAAAGCCCCTGTCCTTCATGGCTTCCAGCACCCTGTCCAGCTCCTCTGCCGCCGGGCTCTTGTCAGCATGGACAAACTCAGCACCACGCATCAGGCCAAGGCCGCGGATATCCCCGATAATCGGGTGCTTCTTCTGCAGCTCAGCCAGCCCGTCGTAGAGCTGCTGGCCACGCTCACGGGCATTCTCCATCAGGTTATGCTCCCTAATGTAGTCCAGCACCCCGATACCTGCCATAGAGGATACAGGGTTGCCACCCAACGTGGAAGCCCCCGGCTTGGTATAGGTATCCGCAATCTTTGCAAATGCCGTAAAGGCGGAAATCGGCACACCGTTGCCAAGAGCCTTTGCCATGGACATGATATCAGGCACCACATCAAAGTTTTCAATAGCAAACATCTTGCCGGTTCTGGCAAAGCCCGTCTGTACCTCATCAATAATCAAAAGGGCATCATGGCTCTCCAAAATCTCCTTCACACGCTGGAAATACCCCTTTGGCGGCGTAATAATACCTGCATTGCCCTGAATAGCCTCGGCAATCAGTGCCGCCGGGCGTCCGCTGGTGGCAGTCTTTATCAGATCCTCCACCGCATCAGCACAGGCATAGTCGCACTCAGGGAACCTCTTGCCAAGAGGACAGCGATAACAGTAGGCGTTAGGAGCAAAATGGATGCCGCCGCAAGGATGCGGATCCGTGCGCCACATCTGAATGCCGGTCAGGCTCATAGTCAGCTTGGTCCTGCCATGAAGGCCGTTCCTGAGAGCGATAAACTCGTCCCTTCCAGTGTAGATAGATGCCAGCAGCAACGCACCCTCATTTGCCTCCGTGCCGGTGGAGCAGAAGAAAGTCTTCTGCAGGTCACCCGGCGTTACCTCTGCCAGCTTTTCTGCCAGGTTGACAAAATTCTCCGTAAGATAAATATTGCACACATGCTGCAGGCTCTGCACCTGCTCCAGCACCCTGGCATTAATCTCCGGGTTGCAGTGGCCGCAGTTGATAACGGACACACCGGCAAAGCAGTCCAGATACTTTCTGCCCTCACTGTCATAGAGATACTGCATCTCGCCCCTGACAAACTGCCTCGGCTCCTGATAAAAATGCGCCAGGCATGGCATAATATATTTCTTTTTTTTCTCCAGAATGGCAGCAGCGCCAATCGGCTTTTCCAATGACATAACACAACTCTCCCATAAAATTAGTACAGTAAATCTCGTGCAGTGAAGCTGTTGCAGCCAAAATCCATCAGAGTGAATTCTGGGACTGGCGGAAACGGTACACGCCTACTCCCAGCTTCCTAGGCCCCTCCTGCTGCATGGCAGCAAAATCAGCCTCGTCAAGATACGGCTCCCCGGCAGACAATTTATCCAGTGCCTTTCTGTAGGCGGCAGTCAGCCTGCCCACCAGCTCCGGCTCATAGTCCTTGGCCTCAATCCTGAAGGAAGCCACGCCGTTGAACTTTTCCAGATACGGATAATAGCACAAATCCTTGGCAAACAGGATGTGGTTGCGCCCGAACTGGTCCATGCGCAGGGAATGAATCTCCCCGGCAGTGTCCTTCAGGGCATAATGCTTCTCCACCAGCTCCGGATTGTCCAGATGGTTGTACGGCAGCTGCATGGCGGCAAAATTGTGGTCGCAGATCATGGACTCATAGGAGCCGTGCACGATGACCTCAATCGGCAAAGGCGAATTCTCCACCAGCCCCCTCACCTGCTCAAAGGCAAGCTCCAAGGATGCCGTTCCCATGACGATGCCGTTCTTCTTCAGGAAGGTGGCTGCCATGTGATTGAAAAGGTTGAAGGAAAAATCCGCCTGCACAGGCAGGCTGGTACACTCCTGGGCCAGCTTCAAGGAGCCCAGATTGCTCACCATGATGCCTGCCGGCTGCAAAGCATCCACAGCGTGAAGGAACTGCTCCAGCTCGCCGCACTCCCGGCGCATGGTGGTTCTCGGGGTGCTGATGACTACCCTGGTGCCATGCTCCCTGCCGATGGCAATGGCTTCTGCAATCTCCTTCAAAGTCCACGGCTTCTTCGGCTTGAACACCTCACCGGCCAGATACACCGTATCCGCGCCGTTTTCACAGGCCGCCCTTACCGCAGCCAGGTCAGAAACCTGCACGGACAGAGTTCTGCGGGCTGGATTCTCCGCCCGGATAGGCTCCTCCGCCTTCAGGATATCATCCTGGAAGCCCGGCTCCTCCACAGCATTGCTGAAGAACCGCGGCTCCCGGCTGCCATCAAAGCCGATGGCACGCTCATCCGGCTGCCCCAGGGCAAAGGTAGTGGTAAAGTCACGGGCCCGGTTCTCGTACAAGTCCTTCCAGCCTGCCTCATCCACTGTATAGCCCATCGGGTCTGCAATATAGGCATCAATGGCCTTTCTGTAGGTAGCTACGATGCGGCGCACAAAATCCGCCGGGCGCATGCGCCCCTCAATTTTGAAGGAAAATACCCCTGCCTGAATCAGTTCCGGGATATTCCTGTACATGCACATATCCTTCAGTGCCAGCTTATAGTCCTGCCGGTCATCCTTGTCCAGCACCTCGCCGGTGGCCTCGTCAATCAGCTTGTACTGCCAGCGGCACGGCTTCAGGCAGCGCCCCCGGTTGCCGCTCTGGCCGAACAGCACCCCGGAGTGGATGCACTGGCCGCTTTCAGCAATGCACATATCGCCATGCATGAAATACTCGATTTCCAGCCCGGTGCGCTCCTTGAACAAGGACAGCTCCGAAAGAGTCATCTCCCTGCCCACCACGATACGGGTAATGCCGTATTCCTTCAGCTTCTTGATGGCATGCTCGTTATGGGTATTCATCATGACGGAGGTATGCAGGGGAATATCCACCCCCAGCTCCCTGGTCAGCTCCAAAACCGCAAAATCCTGCACCAAAATCGCATCCGGGCGAATCTCGTTCAGATAGGTCAGGTAACGCTTGAGAGGCTCCACTTCCTCCACGCTGATGAGGTTGTTCAGGGTAATGTACAGCTGCACGCCATGGGCATGGGCATACTCAATAGCCTTCTTCAGCATCTCATCATCGAAATTGGTCTCCTTGTTCCTGTGCATGCGCATGTTAAAATGCTTGCCACCCAGATAAACAGCGTCAGCACCTGCCTCCACTGCTGCTACCAGTGCATCCCAGTTGCCGGCCGGTGCCAGCAGCTCAACGGATTTACGGTTCAAAATCATGTTAAATATACTCCTTTGCTAATCCAATTTGCTCACATATATCCATGCAAATGTAAATTTAAATGCTCATGCTTATGTTTATGTACATGCATGTGCTTATGTGCATGTATATGTGTATATATAATTTGATACAGATAATGCCATGGATAACGGCATGCCGCTACCTGACAACCTGCACGTTATTCTTGTTGAACTGGTACTTTGCCATGTACAGGGCATCGTCTGCCCGCTTAAACAGCGATTCCTTGTCATCCAGCCCGTGCAGCGTGGCAATGCCGCCGCTGATGGACATGCGCACCATGCCGTTTTCCATAGAGAATTCCTCCACGTTCCGGCGGATGCGCTCACCGATTTTCATTGCTGCCTCGCTGTCGGCATCGCGCATGATAACCATAAACTCATCACCGCCCCAGCGGCCCGGAAAATCAATTTCCAGTATGCTCTCCCGGATAATGTTTGCCACGCACATCAGGGAGGCGTCCCCAATGAGGTGACCGAACTTGTCGTTGATGGTCTTGAAGTTGTCCACATCCAGTACCATCAGGGACAAAGGCTCCATATTTTCCCGTGACCGCCTGATCTCATCCTCCATGATACGGTCCAGGGCGCCCCTGTTGTACATGCCGGTCAGCTTGTCGGTGTCGGCTATGTGCCTCAGCTGCTTGTTGTAGTCCTCCAGCTCCTCGGATACCGCCTGCACAAAGTGCAGCATGTGGCTGAGTACGCTGTTGCCCTTGTTCTGGAACTTGACCTTCTGATGCAGATAGCTCATGTCGTTAGGCAGGTTGACAGTGCCTCCCTCGCGCATGCCCACAATGCTCAGATACATGTTGTTGAGGTGGATGCGCCCCTTCTGATCCCGGACATACTCCCCCAGGGCATAAATCCCCGTGGATGGAGCACAGCTCCTGCAGACCTCCAGCTCCTGATTGACATCCTTGTTCAGCAGCACCCTCCGTGCCCAGCAGCTGACCGCAAAAATCCCCTCCGGCTGGAAGCGCACCATATCGTACTGGATGCCGTAGGTTCCCTGTATAACCACTGTAGGGTTGCCATAGCAGAGCTGGATAACCTCGCCAATCTGAAAATCCGCCCCGTAGTTGGCGGAGCCGTCAGGGCGCAGGGCCCGGGGCATGCGGTTGAGGATGGTGCCGTTCCTGTTGATGCAGACAGGAAAAACCACTGCCTCATCCAGAAAGGACTCGTTCCAGTTCACGCCCAGGTATTTCTCATAGACGTCCCTGATGGTGGTGCCGTTGTCCAGGTCAGCAATGGTGGTCTGGTTGTCAGCCAGTGCCGTAATCTTCATCTTGCGCCCAAGGGGCTGCCAGCCGCTGCTGCTGCACATGTGCACGAAAAGGCTCCTGCCCTTGTAAATCACCACTACCATGCCCCGGGGCACGAATTCCTCCCCCGTAAAGACAAAGCCCGGTCCTGAGACAGTGCCATCGTCCACCACGCCGCCAAATACAGCTATGTCCTCCGGAATGTTAGAAAGCTCCCTGAGGAAGGGCACTACATCAAGGTTGTAGCCTGAGGAAATCATCTGCACAGCCACCGGCTGGTAAAGCTGCCGGATGTACCACAGCAAATCCTTGCCCAGCCTGGCACTCTCCCCATCCTTCCAAGGAATAGCTATCACATCCACCGTAGATTTAAAAAATACCGAAAAGGTCAGCGAAATGCCAAACAGGTTAATGACACCTGCCGTGATATTGGCAGATACCGTGCCGCCCACAATCTTCACATCAGGCAGCAGCCGTTTCAATCTGTCCACCAGCCTGGGGGTGATTTCCTGAAAATAGGAATCCACATAAATAGTGGCAAGAATACAGCTATACTCCGGCATTTCCGCCAGGCTTTCCTTAAAGGACTCTATTTTTTCCCTGAAATCACTTTCGTCGTTACACAAGTATGGAATTTGTTTCATAGCCCAATCCCTCAAAACTACATTGCCAAAACTACATTTCCGAAGCAACTTTCCAAAAGCTGCATTGTCAATACACCCACCCCTGCCAAGTATACATTATAGCACATTATAGCATATTTTTCTGCTTCATGGCGGACATTCTTATCATTTCATAGGCTGAAAGGTAATCCAGCCCCTTTTTTTCCTGCAGAAGCCTGATGCTTTCGTACTCAGGATAGCATTTTTCTATATCGCCATAGCGGCACAGCTTGACCTTGACAGTGATGCCATCCAGGGACAGTTCCCGTATCTCCCTTGCCATGATGTGCCGCCTAAACAGACGGCTGCGGATGCCGATGCTGCTGGTATGGCGGAAGATAAGCCGCTCCATAACGTCGGCATCCTCCGGGCGGCAGATAACCCCCAGCATGTAGGCAGGGCGGTTTTTCTTCATGTAGATAGGGCTGAACCAGGTATCCAGCGCCCCGGCTGACATGAGCCTCTCCATCACCAGTCCCAGTGCCTCGCCACTGCTGTCGTCGATGTTGGTCTCCATGCCTACCACCGTATCCTCCTGACCGTCACTGGCACCGTTACTAATATCACTGATATCGTTACTAATATTACTGCTAATATTGTTACCAGCACCGTTACTGCCACCATCCTCTGTCTCCAGCAGCAGGAGCCGCAGAAAGCTCGGCACACTGTACTCCCTCTTGCCGGCACCCATGCCGGAGGCAATAATGCGGTATGCATCAGGCAGCCTGTCCGAGGTACGGATTGCCGCTGCCACTGCCGCCCCTGTCGGAGTAACCAGCTCCCCCTCAATGGAGCTGAGCTTTAGCCTGAGATGGTTCTGCACAGCAATGTTAGTAACTGCCGGTACAGGTACTGCCATGATACCGTGCTGACAGCGGATGGTGCCACAGCCGTCGGTGAGACTGCCTACCACTACGCCATCCAGCTGCAAGTCCTCAAGGCAGACGGCAATAGTGACTATATCCACGATGGAGTCCACCGCCCCTACCTCGTGAAAATGCACCTTGTCAATATCCGTGCCGTGCGCCTTTGCCTCTGCCGCCGCCAGAACGTCAAATATCTTCAATGCACAGGCACGGGCAGCAGGACTCAAGCTGCTGGCTGCTAAAACCTCCCGGATTTCCGGCATGCCCCGGTGCTCATGATGATGGTGAGGTTCATGGTGGTGAGTATGGGTGTGAGCGTGATTATGTTCATGACCTGGGGCGTGGTGGTGAATATGGTCATGGTCATGATGACAGTGTTCGTGAGCATGATCATGTTCATGTTCGTGATGGTGGTGTTCATGGATATGCTCATGAGTGTGCTCAATCCCATTGCCATGAAGATATGCCATATCGTGGTCGTGGTTTTCGTGTGCCTCGTCCAATTTTACCAAAAAATCACACATGTCCAGCCCCGCCTTCTTGACACGGGAATTTTCTGTGGAAAATCCCCCCACCGGCAGGCTGGCAAGAGCCTCCTGCACCTTTTCATAGCTTGCCCCCAAATCAAGCAGTGCAGCTGCCATCATATCTCCGCTGATGCCAAATGGCGCATCAATATATAAAATTCTGCTCATTATATCCCCTCGCAAATCACAGCATTTGTCGCCTATAAAAATATATACTACAAAAAATTACAAAGAATATTGCCTCATTATCAAGACCATGTTGCCTTATCGCAAAATATATTACCTCATTGCGGGCTCCACCGCTGAAGCTATACTGCCTTATTGCCTGGCTCCACCGCTATGGCTCATTCCTGTGATACTGCCAGCCTGTTAATCTGAGCAGCAAGATAGCCAGCCCCGTAGCCATTGTCTATATTGACTGTCGCTATGCCATTGGCACAGGAGTTTATCATCGTCAAAAGAGCCGACACCCCATGGAAGTTTGCCCCATAGCCTACCGAGGTAGGCACTGCTATCACCGGCTTGTCCACCAGCCCTGCAATAACACTACCCAGCGCCCCCTCCATACCGGCAACGGCTATCACGCAGTTTGCCTTCTGAATAATCTCCACCTTGGACAGCAGGCGGTGAAGTCCGCTGACACCTACATCATAAATACGTTCAACGTAGTTGCCAAAATACTCCGCCACCTGTGCCGCTTCCTCTGCCACAGGAATGTCTGCCGTACCTGCCGTGCAGACGGCAATGCATCCCCGCTTTTTTCTGGCTGACCGCACACAGGTAATAATCCGTGCCAGCCTGTCATATCTCGCCTCCGGCAGCCGGGAGGCAATCAGCTCATACTGCCGCTCCGAGGCACGGGTTGCCATGACCTCGCCCTCATCCGCAAATATCCGCTGGAAGATTGCCAGCAGATGCTCATCCGCCTTGCCCTGGGCAAAGATTACCTCAGGAAAGCCGGACCTGATGCGCCTGTGGGTATCCACCTTGGCATAACCCATGTCCTCAAAGGGCTTTCTCCGGAGGTAGCCCTCCGCTTCCTCCAGGGAAAGCTCCCCCGATTTTACCTTGAGCAGCATTTCACGCAAATCTGTCATATTAGTGTTCCTTATATACTCAATCCACTCATTGTATACTGGTTAATGATACTTTGAGTTAACAATATTTTGATTGATGATATTTTTAATCAACGTTATCTCCATTGGCGGTAGTCTATACCCTAAAGCAGCGATAATCAGCGGTCCTTCAAGTCCAGATAAACCTCATCAAAATACTGCTCCAGCACATACAGCACCAGGTACCTCTCTCCCATCAGCTTTGCCATCTGCTCCGGCTTCAGCTGCAGCTTGGCGGCATTGCCCAGCACACGCACCCGGAAATCCCGATACCCCAGGGACATGAGCTCGCTTTCAGCCTTTTCCACCTTTTCCAAAAGCTCCTCTGTCACCGGCATGCCGGTAGGTATACGGGTGGCCAGGCAGGCGTAGGCAGGCTTGTCCCAGGTCATCAGCCCTGCTTCCTTGGACAGGAGCCTGATGGCTGTCTTGGTGATGCCGGACATGCGCAGGGGCGAAAGCACCTTCATCTCCCGCAGGGCAATGGAGCCCGTCCTGTCGTTCAGGTCATCCGAGGCATTTGTGCCATCGATGATGACATCGTAGCCATCCTTTGCGGCCTGCTCCTTGATGGCGCCAAATACGTTGCACTTGCAGTAGTAGCAGCGCATACTATCATTGGCCACCACACGCTCATCCTCCAAAGGCTCCACGTGCAGGATTGTCATGTTGTCCGCCCCCACGAACCTTGCCACCTCCATGGCATCCTGCAGCTCAAATTCCGCCTGAAACTTTCCCTTTACATAGTACGGCTTGATATCAGCCCCGCACTTCTTTGCCGCATAGAGCAGATAGGAGGAATCAACGCCGCCGGAAAAGCCCAGCGCCACCTTGGGATATGTTGTAAAAAATTCCTTTAAGTCCATAGCACAAATCTCCCGTTTGAAATAACACAGAAATATCCAGCACTAACTACTAAATGTTAGCTATTAACCACTAACTAACCAGCTGGCCAACTAATTAACCAGCTAACTAATTTGGTAACTATTCTATATTATACTGTATTGAAGCCAATTGTTCAAACAAATATCTTACATATTTTCTCATAAATCCCCTTCTCAAAAAAAATTTTTCATACCCGAGGCACTTTTGTTTGCAGAACGCTTTACAATCAAACGTTTATATGGTACAATAGATTTACATTGAATGTGAAATCAAAATAAGAAATGAAAGGAAGTTTTGTTTATGGGACGCAAGCGTTGTGCAGACAAGAGAATGGAGCAGATTTACAAGGTTATCAAGGAGCAGCTGATGAAGAAAGGCTATCCGCCTTCCGTGCGCGAAATCGGCAAGGAAGTAGGGCTGAAATCCAGCTCCACCGTACATGGCTACCTGAACCAGCTGGAAGCAGCAGGCATGATTCGCCGTGACCCTACCAAGCCTAGGGCAATTGACCTTTTGGAGGACAAGCCTTGGGAGCGCACTGTCAATGTACCGCTGGTTGGCACCGTTACTGCCGGTGTGCCTATCCTGGCACAGGAGAATATCGAGGACACCTTCGCATTCCCTGTTAACCTCATGGGCACCAGCAGCGAGTGCTTCATGCTCCGCGTCAAGGGCGAGAGCATGATCAATGCCGGTATCAACGATGGCGATTACCTGATGGTACGTCAGCAGAATACCGCTGAGAACAGCGATATTGTCGTAGCTATGGTCAACGACGATACCAGCGAGGGCGCTACTGTAAAGCGTTTCTTCAAGGAAGATGACCGCATCCGCCTCCAGCCTGAGAACGACTCCATGCAGCCAATCTACGGGACTGATGTATCCGTCCTGGGCAAGGTTATCGGCATCTATCGCCAGATGTAAAATCTCTCATGCTGCCACAGGCAGCGTAGCCGCCGGGATTCCGGCGACTAAAAGGTAACAACTAAAAACATGCAAGCAAAAAGCTGTACTTCTGCCGGATTTATTCTCCTGCAAAGGTACAGCTTTTTCTTGTACAGTATGGGATATAAAACGCTATTGATATTAAACTCTATTGCAATATATGGGATATTATTGCAAATCCTCTATGGCCTGGGCAGCTCCCATTATGCCCAGCACAGCATGCTCAAAGGTCAGCCCGCCCTGCAAATACACATTGTATGGCGGACGCAACGGGCCATCGGCACTCAGCTCAATGGAAGCACCCTGCACGAAGGTGCCTGCCGCCATGATAATCTGGTCGGCATAACCCGGCATATCCCACGGCTCAGGTGCAGCAAAGGAGTCCACCGGGGAATACTTCTGGATGCCGCCACAGAAGGCAATCAGTTTTTCCGGCGTATCCAGCTGGATTGCCTGAATGATATCACCGCGAATGTCTGTAGGCAGTGGCAATGTCCTGTAGCCCAGCCTTGCAAAGAGGGCTGCGGCAAAGACGGCTCCCTTGACAGCCTGTGCCACTACATGAGGCGCCAGGAAAAAGCCCTGAAAAATCATGCGGTTGTTGGCAAGGGAGGCCCCCAGCTCATCACCCATGCCGGGAGCCGTCATTCGATAAGAGGCAAGCTCCACCAAATCAGCCCGCCCGGCGATGTAGCCGCCAGTGAGCGCTATGCCGCCCCCTGGGTTTTTTATCAGGGAGCCAGCCATGATATCCGCCCCTGCCTGCACCGGCTCACGAGTGTCCACAAACTCCCCGTAGCAGTTATCCACAAAGCAGATGCAATCAGGCTTTGCCTTCTTTACCTCGTCGCAAATTGCCTGAATTTCTGCCAGAGTCAGCGGATTGCGCATGGAGTAGCCGCGGGAACGCTGTATCAGCACCATCTTTGTGTCAGGCGTAATCTTTCCGGCAATGCCAGCCATATCCACCCTGCCCTCAATCATCGGCAGCTCATCATAGAGAACGCCAAACTCCTTCAAAGAGCCCTTGCTGGAGTTGGCATAGCCGATAACAGTCTGCATGGTGTCATAAGGGGCATCAGTAATGGAAACCAGCTTATCCCCAGGGCGCAGGATGCCAAAAAGCACCGTAGCAAGGGCGTGGGTTCCGGAAACGAAATTGGTACGCACCAGGGCACGCTCCGCCCCAAAGACCTTGGCATACAGTTCCTCAATCTTGGTTCTGCCAATATCGTCATAGGCATAGCCGGAGGTAGTGTTAAAATGTGCCTCGGATACCTGGCACTCCCGCATGGCATCCAGCACCTTCAGGGTGTTTGTCTCGGCTATCTCGTCGATGTGCCTGAACATTGGTGCAGCTTCCTGCATGGCTTCGGCTTTAATGGCTAATAATTTCTCTGAAAATGACATTTAAAAACATGACTCCTTAATCTAGTGTAAATGATTTGATGATAAATTCGATGCTTATTTGTATTGTGGTCAACTACACAATTATGCTTTGCTTATTTGCTAATTTGCCTGCACATTGCCAACGGCATGCTACTTGTTGGTGATGTTCTGAATGTTTTTCAGGGTAATTGACATGAACCCATCATCGTCCTTGTAAAACTCCACAAATTCCGTATTTTCAAAAAACTCGGTGGGTATCACCAGCTCAATGCCCGTATCGGTGCTGAGCCTGTGCTTGCGCATTTTTTTGAGAGTAGCCTCCTGATTGACTACCACCGGCTCACTGAACCCGCTGTTCTCCATCTCCTGCCTGTAATCAGCCTGCATGGAAGGATTGTCCTTGAACACCGCCATGCCCACCTCCTGTGGGTCCAGCTGACCGTCAGGCTGGAGGTTTTCCGCGATGTAGCTCTTGACGGCAGCTGCCGCTTCCACCTGGTCCTGGCAGTAGGCCTCCGTTACCTTCTTGACAGCCTTGCTGATTTCCTTGATGGTCTCGTTGGGAGATGGGGACTGGGCGCATTCCAGCAGGAGCTCCGGCAGGACAAATACCTTGTTGCCGTCAATGGAATACCGCTTGGCCTTGATCAGCACTTCCTTCGTATCAAGGTTGATGTAGGCAAATTCCTCCATGCGCTGGCTGAGATTTGGCAGCAGGCCGTAGCTGTTCATTACCTCGGTCACTACGCTGCCGTCCTCCGCCACGTTGACCTGATGCACATAGCCATGGTTGTTGGTGCACTTGAACAGCACCAGCTGCGGGGTATCGTCAACCCGTATCTGGCAGACAAACAAATCTGCGCACTCTATCTCCTCTGCATGGCTGAGAGGCTGGTACAGGGCATTGGCTACCTGCTGGGAAAACTCCGCAAAGCTTGCCTGCCCCCCCTGATAAGCTGCCAGATGGCTGCTGAACTCGCTGCTTTCATAAAATTTGCCCGTCTTGGCATCCTGGCTGCCGATGGTCTTTTCCACATGCTTTGTCAGAAACTCCCGCGTACCCTGTTCCAGCTCCAGCTCCTGGGCTGACAGCACCGGGGCACCCCCGGCAAAATCCAGGATATGCAAAATCGCCTTTTCGATGATTACCAGCATAAGATTCCTCACATTCCTCCAGCTATTACGCTATTACATATCATTATCATTATCCTTCACTCTGAGGATAAGGCGTCAGTGCCGTAATTACAGCCGCCACCGTCATAGGCAGGACACTGAGCAGCATGGCGGTTTCCAGTCCCACATAGTCCCCCAGGGCCGCAGTAATCGCCGCCCCTACGCTGCCAAGTCCGAAGCACAGCCCCATCATCATGCCGGAAGCCACGCCGATGTACTTGGGCATCAGCCGCCCGGTCCAGACAATGGAGCTAGGCTGTGTCCCGTGGGAGCAGGCGCCCCCCAGGAACAATGCCAGCATGGTCCATATCCCTGCATCCGGGTATTCAAAGAAAAACAAAATCGGCAGTGCCGACACCGCCAGATAGGTGACAATCAGCCGCTTGTGGCCGAACCTGTCCCCCAGCTCGCCGCCGCTGATGCCCCCGGCAGCGGAGCCCAGCAGGAACACCGCCAAAAGGCTGCCTGCCATCATGCTGGAATAGCCGTGAGACAGAAGCACCAGCGGCAAAAAGGTGGACACCGCCACATGGGTCCAGCAGCGCAGTGCCTGTGCCACATTCAGCATCACCACGGCCCTGTTGCTGACAATCTCCCGGAAGCTGATATTCTGCCCCCTGTCCTCCCCCTTCTCCCCGGCAAGCCGGGATTTCTTGGCGTTGGCTGAAGGCAGCCGGTAGATGCCGCTGAAATAGTACGCCGCACCCAGCAAAATGCCGGGGATGGCCAGAAGGGGCAAAAGCTCCAGGGAAAAATACTCAATAAAAGCCGTCACCACCACCGGCACAATGGCAAAGCCCACATTGCCGCTGACGATGTAAAAGGACATGTACCGCCCCAGGTACTTTGCCGTGCCTACCTTGTCAAGAAGGGCAATGCCCAGCGGATGGATAATGGCCACCATCAGCCCCATCAGGGCACATAACAGGAACAGCACCGGCTGATTGGGGGCATAGCCTGCCAGGCAGATAAAGAGGCCGCACAGGGGCACTGCCCACACCAGCCAGCTGCCGCAGTCGTGCCTGTCCACCACATAGCCCACAAAGGGCTGAATGGTGCTGGCCATAAAAGCCAGTACCATGACCAGCACGCCGCACATGGTCAGCGACATACCCAGCTTCACCATAATCAGCGGCAGCAGCACCGGCAGAAAATTATTATAAAAATCTGCGGCAAAATGCCCCATGCTGAGATAAAAAATCCCCGCCTTCGTGCCGCATTTCAACATATTCGCACCATTTCCTTTCAACAAATCAGCAAAAGCTATCCCTATAAAAATTACATTTTACGCAAACTATATGCCAACTATCCATTCTGCTGGCTATCCATTTCGTCATCCCTTGTCGGATTCCTTGTTATATACGTCTTTCAGCAAGGTTTCCTTCCGCAGGGACAGGCACTGGCACTGCTTGTCCTCTGCCGACACATTGCGGATGGTTTCCAGCAGGATTTCCCCAATCATAGCGGCAGCATCGTAAAAGATATTGGACATGTCCTCATGGGACCAGGCCTTGATGCCCTCCCCGTAGTTGACGGTGAAGTACAGTCCCGCATAGCACGCCCCGATTTCCCGTGCCAGATAAACCTCCGGGCACATGCTCTGCCCCACAATATCCGCATGGCCATTCAGCATGGCTATTTCTGCCGGGCTTTCAAAGTGCCTGCCATCTGTTACGGCATAGGTGCCCCGGGTAAAAATCCTGCCCGTAAACCGCTTTCGGGTGGCCTCAATCAACGCCTGCCTCAGCTCCGGGCACAGGGCATCACGCATTACCAAAAGATACCGCCCGTCCAGCATTACATCCTTTCGCATGGACATATCCAGATAATCGTCAGGTATCATGAAATCACGGATATCCAAAAGCCTGTTGACTGTGCCAACGCCGCCCTCGGAGAGAATCCGCTTTACCCCGGCGGCACGGAACACCCAGAATACCTGCCTGGAGGCATCCGCCCGGGTGACGCCGCTGCGCCAGCCGTGCATCTTCACAGTCAGCCCCCTTTTGCCCCCCACGGAAAAAAGCCGGAAGGCAGGACTCTCCCCATAAGGGGTTGCAAAACGCAGCCCGTCTGCCTCCACCTTTACATCCTCCCCCCGGACATTCATGGGAAAATCACTGGACAAAGTGCCCGAACCGCCCACTATGCCATATTCCGCCTGGGGAATATTACTTGCACTTTCAAAATCCACAACATCATGCCGCCTTTCACTTTTTCAACTATCATCACTTGCTAAAACATATTTCAAATCTTCTGCCCCATGCTGTAAGCCAGACTGCTAGTCACAAATTGATTAAGGCTCACGCCCTCACGCTTTGATGCCTGCACTAACAGCTTATGCAGAGACCTGGGCAGTCTGACAACAAACCTGCCACTATATTCTTCCTTTTCATCAGGCTCCGGAATTTCCATATTGCGTTCCAGCATACTGGCAAACCATTCTTCCTTTGCTTCCTCAATATTACTGTAAGCTTCATCAATGGTTTCACCATCACTCATGCAGCCCGTCAGCATCGGTACAGACACAAAATAACCGCCGCCATCTGCCTCCTTGACCTTCTGTATTTCCACAGGATAGCTCAGCCCCATGTAATATGCAACGTCTTTTTCCATACCATTCACCTCATTTATCCAAATCGTTAAGCAAATCAGCTATCTTGCTGGCATAAATACGTTTGATATGACCATTATGCACAGGAATAATAATAGTATCATGCCCTTCGCAAATTATTTTATGGTGACTTCCACCACCTCTTGGCGGTTTTACTACTATGCCATAGGCACTTAATAAAGATACTATTTGTTCCCAGGGCAGTTCTCTCCCTTGGGATAATGCCAAAAGCTTTTTCTCTAATGTGGACATAAAACGAACACCTCTCTTAAAAGCTATAGTATCATATTTAGTATCATTATAGCAAGTATCCCGGTAAACTTTCTCAGAAAAATATCTGCACCTGCTTGGCAAGTGCAGATATGCACCATTAAAATCTCCTGATAATCCTATACTCCGTGTCACGCTGGGCAGGTTTCTTTCCTGCGCCGCGAATCAGGTCAGCCATCTTTTTGATGGACATATCATACGCTGTGCCTGCTGCCCTGACCACATTTTCCTCCAGCATGATGCTGCCCAGGTCATCTGCCCCGAAGCCCAAAGTCAGCTGGCCGATGCGCTCCCCCTGAGTAACCCAGGAGCCCTGGATGTGAGCCACATTGTCCATGTAGAGCCGGGTCATGGCGAGGGTACGCATGTAGTCCCAGCCGGAGGTCTTCTCGCCCCCCAGCTCCGTGTTGCCCGGCTGAAAGGTCCAGGTAATAAAGGCACGGAAGCCCCCAGTCCTGTCCTGCAGGCGGCGGATTTTCTCCATGTGCTCCACCCTCTGCGCCATGGTCTCACCCAGCCCTATAACCATGGTTGCCGTACTCTCCATGCCGATGGAATGGGCACACTCCATCACATGGAGCCAGTCCTCGGTCATGATTTTCTTGGGACTGACCTTCTGGCGGATCTCATCCACCAGGATTTCCGCGCCGCCTCCCGGCAGGCTGTCCAGCCCGGCCGCCTGCAATCTTTTCAAACAATCCAATATGGATATGCCTGCCTGACGGGCAAAATGCTGGATTTCCGTGGCCGTAAAGGAATGAATGGTAATATCGTACCTGCTCTTGATGAGGCTCAGCATCTTCTCATAGTATTCCAGCCCCAAATCAGGGTACAGCCCCCCCTGTATCATCACCTGGGTGCCCCCAGCCTCCACGGTCTCCCGTACCTTTTCCAGTATCTCATCGTAGGTCAGCAGGTAGGCATCCCTGCTTTCCTTCCGGCGGAAAAAGGCACAGAAACGGCACTCATTGACACACACATTGGTGTAGTTGATATTCCTGTCCACAATAAAGGTGACGGTATCATCAAACCGCTTCCTGCGCTCTGCATCAGCCCTGCGGCCCAGCTCCACCGGGTCACCGTGCAGCAAAAGCTCCTCTGCCTCCTGTTCAGTCAGCCTCGTGCTATATCTCATGCTCTGGCTCATTACTGCACACCGCCTTTCACGCTGCCGGAAGCAGCCTCATCTGCATCTCCTGCCTGGGCTACCGGATGATAAAAAGTATCCCGCTCCACCGGCACAAAACCAGCCTCCGTAATCAGCTGCCGCAGCTTGCTCCTGGTGATGCCTGTATTGGTCTTGGCCCCTGCCGCGTGGATAATCTTTTCCTCGCCGATGGTGCCGTCCAGATCATCCGCCCCGAAACCCAAGGCCAGCTGGGCAATAGGCATGGTCAGCATAATCCAGAAGGCCTTGATATGGTCT
>JBJDWY010000110.1:0-8062 GCA_051866255.1 Anaerovibrio sp.
AAAGCTCGGTCTGCGCAAGTAATAAGCTTTGTAAAAATTTTCGAGTTTTTGTGCTGGTTTAGTACTGAGTACGGAAATAAAAATTCCCTCGTTTCGGCGGGGGAATTTTTTTATGCTTGGGGACATGAAGCTATTGCCAGCTGCTAGGGGAGTTAATTACATCCGATAAGTATAAAGAAGGCCTCTGAACCCCTGTGGTTACAAGCTTTGATGGGATTTGCGAATTCATGAAATTTTGCAAAAACCCTTCATTGCAAAAGATATAAACTTTTTCAGGAATTAAGGCGGATATATTCTGCACGAAAATAGTAACGGCGGTGCATTGAAAAATATCAACTTCCGATAAAATTTTCAGTTATTTGCCCCAGGTTACTCATAGTGACTACATCCGATAACAACTCCCTTGCCGGGCGGGCTGTCGACGGGGAAGACTGCATCCATGGTGTTTTTCAGCTGGGACTTGCCTTTTTCCGTCACATGGGAGTAATATTTAGATGTGGTCATTATGGTTGTGTGGCCCAGGTGCTTGGAGACTGCCTCCAGCGACTCGCCAGCTTCCAGCAGCATCGTTGCGTGGGTGTGGCGGAGGGAATGTGTGGAGCCCTCTCCAAAAGTTTCCTTGCACCATTTGTTGAAGTAGCGCATGTCTGCACCGCTTATCCTGTAACCGCTGTCCAGACGGCAGCATACATACTTGTGCGGATTGTAGACACCGTACTTAAAGCTCAGCTGGGCGGCTGCCTGACGCTTCCGCTCGGCCCTGAGAATTTCCTGCAGCTTCTCGCCATACATTATGGTGCGGAAGCTGCTTTTTGTTTTTGGCACATCCTGCCATACTCCGTTCTCCATCATGGTGCCCCTGACAGAAAGCTCCTGATTTTTCAGGTCAATATCTTCCCATCGGAGCCCCAGTGCCTCACCGATGCGGAGCCCTGCATACAGGCAGATATGCAATGGCACATAGTAATGATGAGTGGGCGGGAACTGCTTCTCAATCATCACCAGCTCCTGCGGTGAAAATACATGAGTCTTTTTCGGCTTGGCATCTATATCCCTCGGTATCCTGATGTTGGTTGCCGGGCTGACGTCAATCAGGCAGCAGGGCGAAACTGCATAAGCCAGTGCCTGCTTCAGTATGGCCAGCAGCTTTGCCAGGGAAGTGCGTCCCATCTCGCCATGCTTCACGTTGATAAAATGCTGTATGGCGCGCGGTGTCACCTTCTTCAGCTTCAACGCACCCAGGTCGGGATAAATGTGCTTTTCCACCATGCCTCTGTAAGACTTCTGAGTAGTGTATCTTGTGTTGAGCTCCACATATTCCTCAAACCATATCTCAAAAGCCTTCTGCAAGGTGATGTTATCCGGGTGGTACTCTTTTTCCTCAATGCCAATCTGCTCTTTCATGGCACGGTATTTCTCAATGCATTCTTCTCGGGTTGCGCCTCCTTTCAGCTCCGTCCACTTCCAGATGCCGTAATCATTCGGCCTCTTGATGCGGAAGTACCAGTTCTTGCCTCTGCGCCTCACAAAAGGCTCGGCTTCCATTTCTTCGTATTCCATTTTTCAACATCTCCTAATCTTTGAAAATTTGGTCGGTGTGCTGAGTAGGAGATGTATGTGTATTGCCTAAAATAAATAACCCCCAATAGCCTCGAGTAGCTTGGAGTAACCTGGAATAACTTTTACAACTTGCAAACTATATACTGAGCTGGGCTTGCAATGCTTCACGCAGGACACGGGAAAAATTTATACGTTTTGCTTCAGCTAATTCGTTAAGATGCCAAGGAATAGTTAAAGTCTTTTTTACGGTACGATTATCCATCTTTGCGCGAATGGCAAACATTGCAACATCAATGATGCAGATTGCATCGCCATCATTCAATGAAAGTGATTTAGTAGGGGTGGCTGCTGGAATTTCCTCATTGTCATGCTCCAGCTCCCACAGATATTCCTGTGCAGCTGACTGTGCCAGTTCTACAACTTTTTCAACGGTATCACCGCTGGCAACACAGCCAGGCAAGTCAGGAAAATAAAGGCAATAGTTTTCGCCGGCCTGCTCGATAATAGCAGGATAAACATAATGATTTGGCAAATTTCTATACATAGCAATTCCTCCTGAGCATGGCAGGGCTTAGAGAAGCCCTGCTTGTTGCAATATTGATTTTTCCGTGCCGGGTGCAATCGTATCACTAAGTTTATGTGGAGCAATAATTATGCAACCTGGCTTTGTGGGATGCTTGAATTTTCGATGGCTTCCACGTTGAGAGACTTGCTTCCAGCCATCATCTTCAACTAATTTTATGATGTCCTTGAATTTCCTTGGCATCTTTGTCCCTCCTTTAGCTATATTATAACATACGTGTATTATACGTGTCAACAATGCAGTTTGCATCACCATATTTAATATAGTGAGTGGCTGTTTCCAAAAGTGAAACAACCACTCTCATTTTATTTTCCACGGAAGTTTGAGGACATTTACCCGGAAATATCTCATACCGCAGAGTGGGTATTGTCCGTCTTGGTTTTATATTGCTCCATCGCCTCCAGCTCCTGCCGGAAGGCTGCAGTTTCTGCATCCAGCTCCGCAGGAGTTTTTTTTATTGGAAATTTCCTGGGCGGTGGTGATGGCGGTTGCCAGCTTCTTTACATATCCGCTGATAATGTCCCTGGAGTGTTCATCCAGCTGGAGATATATCCGCATAATCTGTTCTTCGGTGCTGTTCAGCTTGTAGGTATCGCGAACCTCGTCCAAAAGGTCGTTCTTGGTGTTGGCTGCCTCTTTGGGGCCTTCGCCATTTCGGAGCCAGTTTTCGCTTATATTGAAAGTATCGCAGATAAGGCGGATATTTTGGTCGATAACTACAACTCCGTCTTGTTCAAGACGGCTAAGACCAGCTTGCCCTAATCCGATTTTCGCTCCAAAATCCTTTTGATTGAGCCCCATTTCCTTGCGGAGCATCTTTATTCTTTGGTTAATGTTCATACGTATCAACTCCTTTACTCAATAATACAATTAAATTGTAAAAAAAGCAAGAAAAATATTGACAAATACTATTCAATTGTGTAATATAAAGACAGAAAACAATTTAATTGTATTTTTACAGGAGGTGGCGACATGGACATCAAGAAAATGACAGAATTTCTCAAGGTGCTGGCAACCCTGCCGGACAATGAGCAGGAAAAAGTCCTTGCCTATGCGCAGGGCGTCAGTGCAGCAACGGTGGCAAAGACCACCAGCAACGAAAGGGCAAGTGCCTGAGCCCGGCCGGGCGGAAAGGAACAGGAGCATGAAGGTAATAGTATTGAAAGTGGATGAGAATAAAAATGCTAATGTATTTAAACCTGACAGCATGGATCCTAATGAGTGCATCAATCTGATGCTTGCTGCAGCAGTGTGGTACTACAAGCAGTACTACAATATAAATTCTATAAAAAAAGCAACTGCGGAAGTGGGGGAAGGGCTTCTTAACTCCGTAGGGATTCCAGCCAAATAACTTTTAACTGATGATAGGGGGAGATAAACATGACTGAGAATGCAAAATTAGTGTATGAAGGATATAGGCATCAGATGGCAAGGTTTCACTGCAAAGAGCGCAGGCTCAGCAGAGAATCCGCCCGTGCCCTCTATGATGCCCGGATGCTGGGCAAGGCCTGCAACATCATCTGGCAGAAGAATTTTGAGGCAGCGGCTACCCGCCCAAATCGCACCCAGAGAGAAATCAATGACCTTACCAGCATGTATAGCACCCTCCGGGAAAAGATTCAGGAGCTGAAGTTCAAGGCAGAGGCTTTAGACCACGATTGCAGATTGCTCCGCAGAGAAATCAAATACGGGGCATTTGATGCAATCACAAGAGGATTGGATACCAGAGAGATGGAGGGATAAAAATGATTAGTCCTGTATTTAGTGACTATAAGCGCGACATGGCAATTGCCAGGAAGGGCAATAGAATTTACTCGAAGAAAGCGGCCAGGCTTTTCCGCCGGGCTCGGATGCTGGGCAAGGCATATAAAATCGTCAGGGCGAAAGCACTTAAAGTGTATCGGTCAGGCTCTCATGAGGATTGCAATGAAATTATCAGCATTCTCCCTGAACTTTCTTTGCAGGTGGCAGTGCTCAGAAGTGAAGCAAGGGAGCTTTTGAAGGAAGGCGAGAAAGAAATCAATACTGTTAAGTTTGAGTACAGCAACTGCTGAGTGGAAGGAGGAAAAATGGCAAGCGTAAAAACTGATTTAGGCTATATCCACGGGACAGAAAATCTCATCCAGTGGGTGAACGAGAACAGCAACACCTATCAAATCAAGAATCATGGTGACCTTTATTATTGGGTAAAGCTGGCGAAGCAGAAAAAGAAAGAGGGTAGCAGATGCCTTACTCTCACTGCATCTGAGAGCAAGGACGGCAAAAGCCACATGTTGCCCTTCTGCATCCTCCGTGGGGACATAACATTCCATGGGGTATATCATTGAGCCTCCGGGCGGAAAGGAACAAATATGGTTACAGAATATGTAGAGCTGGTCAGATGCCCCAATTGCGGAAAGCTGGCGGCAAAAGGGAACTTTTGCGAGCACTGCACCTTAAAAATGGTAAAAAAATGTACCTGCTGGCAAGCAGGCACAATAAAGGAAAAATATTGCAATGGGAAATATTGCCCGGGATATGAGGCTTATGCCAAAGCTATGTTAGTTGAAGAATATCACAAACTTTATCAATTGCCGCTTTCTTCAATAGGTCACGCAATATTTCGCCTGCTATACCATGCAGCTTGTTTAGAAGCGGGGCAAATTCCAAGGCTGATGAAGCATAATGCACATTATCTGAAAGTAAATTTGGGAAGGATTTTTTCAGAATTTCTTTCTGCTCGTCACTAATGTTATCAATGTCCTCAAGGAGCAAATTGAATTCGTCTATATATCCTAATAACCAAGGATATGGCTTACCGCACCCATGACAATATTTAGGTACTTCATAACTTTTGGTACAGCAATCGAAATGAGACACCACATGATCCGTATCACAATTAGTCTTTATAGTGTAGTAGTCGTGCTCACAACCTGGTATAAAAGCACCGCAGGAAGGGCAGGCTGTGAATGTCGGCTTGCCACATTTAGGACAAGATTCCCTGCGTGTAGCTGGTTCGCCTTTGGCGTGAATTGTGATTACATGACCATCTTCACAAATTTGTGCGGTTTCGTAGCGTATGTTTCTGTATCGTGACATACAAATAGCTCCTTTCAAATAACAACATAACAACCTATAAACATTTTACTACAAGGAGGCAAAACGGTGGAAGCTGAAACTTTTATCAGAATGGCAATTTTCCTGGGCGGAGCCATGTTTGGCTGCTCGGTAGGCGTGTTCATGATATGCCTGTTCATGGGCGCCAATATAAACAGGCGCAGGAGGCGGCCGTGAAGCGCATCAACAGCTTATCCGCAAGAAAGATTAAATGGATTCTTGCCAAGCGGGCATCCCAGGCAGTCAACGAGGCGAATGCCAGTGCACCGCGCCTCTACAACTGGCCGTCAAAAACTGCCAGCCGCTGGAATCCGTGCAGGTGCCTTATCTGCAACCTTGATTTTGATATGATGACAAATCTCCACGCGGAGAGCCACGGCTTTGCCAGCGCGGATGAGCTGATAGCCTCTGGCAAAGTTAGGTTCATGTAGAAGAAAAGCCCTGTCGGGCGGCAGGGCATGCCTGTGGCAGAGCAGGCATCCATAGTTCAGACTGCACTGTTTTGTAGCCCATACAAGACAGGATAAGCACTTACTCCCCTCGTGTACTTCGCGTGTCATGTTGGTGCTGCTATGGATACCTGCTGCGCTTCAGGCGCACACACTTTGGTCGGTGTGCTGAGTAGGAGATTGGTAGATTAGAAGAAAAAGAAAGAAGGGATGATAATGATTTTAGAAAAATGGGAGGAACTATTGTGGGTATTGGGCAAATGGAGCAGGAGAAACCCGGTTAAAGTTCTTATTCTTGATACCCTGGTATGTTTTATAACTATATTGTGCACAATTATTAATTTGCACTTAGTTGCAAAATGATCTGATATGCCGTTATAAGGGCACTTAGTGTACCGCTTATGGCAGCAAGTACGGTCAGTACAAAAAGTTTCCGACGGGATGCTACTTCTCTACGCACTTCAATTCCTTTGCGTGACAAAGAAAAAGTATCCTCTGGCTTGAATTGATACCCTAAGCAATAATCATCAGGGCAATTCACCCAAATAAGCATAGCATTGGCTTCAAATTCTCGTTCACGGATGCGAGTGTCAAAAATGTAGTCGGGTCCAGACCTAAAAGGAGTACCTATCCAATCGTATAGGTCCTCACTTGATAATTCAGGAAATTCATTTTTGATTTGCTGATAAGTCACATTCCCGTTCTTATCAGAAATATCCACTAAACGTTCACAATCATAATTTGAAAAGTACATAACAAACACTCCTTTATGACAGATTTATAGTAAATGTACAAGAATTTTCACAATAAGTAAAGAAAGAAGGGATGATAATGTCAGAATTTGAAATAGTGGATGTGACAGAGGGCGACCGCCTGATAACGCAGAAAGAGGCTGCTGCCAGGCTGGGCACCAATCAGGCCTTTATCAAAAGGCTGCTGGATACAAACCTTCTGCCCTGCATCCGCTTCGGCAGGCAGGCACGTATTAGTGTTTATGCGCTTACGGATTTTATCCGGGAGCACCAGGGTGAGAATTTGCATAACACGGTAGATGCAAAAGAAAGCATGATGCACCAAAAAGGCAAGGTACATGTTGTTTCCCCGCTCACGCTGAGAAAAATGAAGGAACGTGGCGCATCATGAGGCAGGTAATGCTAGCCTTCAATGACGACGGCACACTTGCCAGCAGCAGGCTGGACGGTTATCCCGGTTACCTTGGCAGGAAAATAGACGGCAGATTGCTGGCTGATGATTTGTTGAGTGTCCTGCTGTCCATGATGAACAGCAAGGACAACTCATATGCCGGGATAAATTACAAGGTGCTTATTGAACCACATATTGAAATAGCTCTAGACCTTTTGAGGGAGGAATGAGAAATGACAAAGAGGCACATCCGCTGGGGCAGGGTGGCAGCTGCCGTTATCGGTGGAGCACTGGCCGTCACCCTGTTGACTGGTTTCTATGAAGGAGACCAAAAGCTGGTGGAGACGGTATACACCGTCAGGGAGGGGGATACCCTCCGGGATATCAGTGAGAGGTTCCTGCCGCTTAACACCGGGGGCAGGCGGTATATCCTTGAGTTCGAGCAGGGGATTGTGGAACTCAATCCTGAATTGTGGGAGAACCGGGGCAGCATTTACCCAGGACAGGAAATCCGCATCAACTACTGGGTAAAGGAGTGAGGCTGATGATTAGCGAATATGGCTGGGGCTGGATTGGCATCATCGCCATGATAGCCATAGGAGTTTTTCTGTAAATTAAGAAAGGACGGGGTAATATGTCAGACATTGACGAACTGTATATCAAGGCGAAGGAGAAGCTGGAGGCTGAGTCTTTTCAGCACGGCACCCCGGAGGATGCTATCCGCAGCATGTGCCTTGAGTGGCTTGAGTGGGCTGTTGCCAACGATACTAAGGCGGTTGAGCTTCTTGCGGATGCTGCAAAGGACACCAAAGGCGCATACAATGCTATGGAAAAATTCGCCCGTACAAATAGGGGCTCCGGCAACTGCGTGAAGCTGGAACCGTTGGAGGCTATGGCATGTGTCATGAAGTATTACGGCATTGCTTCGGGCGAGGCACATAATCAGCTTGAAGCTGGCCTGATGTACCATCTCATGATGGCTGAGTGCAAGAAGTACAAGCCATACGGTATGGATGAGCAGGCAGCAGATACTGCACCTGCACCAGGAGCCGCAAAAGCGACACCAGTGACGGATTCAGAAAAGAAGCCTTACGAAAAACCGAAGCTTGAGGAAGTGTCTCCCTCATTCAGCTTTGATGATTTTGACAGTGAGCTGGAGGGATTGCTGTGAGGAGGGTAAAGACCTTGGATATGGAGCTGCCTGAGATACAGTCCCATTTCTCAAAAGACA
>JBJDWY010000111.1:0-33734 GCA_051866255.1 Anaerovibrio sp.
ACACCTGGGGCAGCTCGTCAAGGCTGGTCTTTCTGAGGAACGCCCCCAGCCTGGTAACCCGTGGGTCATCCGTCAGCTTGAAGCTGCTCTCCCACTCTTTTCTGGCATCTTCATTCTCCGACAAGTATTTAACCAATACTTCATCAGCATTGGCCACCATAGTCTGGAACTTGTAGCAGGGAAACTCCCTGCCGTTCCTACCAATGCGCCTGTGGGCAAAAAACACACTGCCCTTGTTATCAATTCCAACCAGCAATGCCAAACCCAGCAAGATAGGAGCAATCAGTACTGACCCCAGCACAGTAACCACCATATCAAAGCAGAATTTGAACCAGCGGTTATACCAGCGGGACAGGTTATTCTTGCTCTTTATCACAGCCACCTGCTCCACAAATAGTGTGCTTATCTCCACGCTGCCAAGGGGCGAGCCCACAAGGCTCGGCGTAAAAAGCACAGTATCCGTAAGATGCTGTATCTCCATCAGCAGCTTCCGCATGCCATCCTCGGAAAGCCCCGGCGCAGCAACGATTACCGTCTGCACCTCCTGCTCCCTTATCACCCTGGCGGCATCCGCAAAGCCGCCCAGCAGCGGATACTGCCGGGGCAGCTTCTTCGACACCGGGTGGTCATCCAGCACACCTATCACCTTGTAGCAGTAACAAAAATCATCCTGAAATGCCGACAACAATCTCTCTGCCGTCTTTCCTGCACCTATCAGCAGCACACGCTCCTGCAAAGCTTCCGCCTTCAACATGATGTTGCCCACCACATATCTGCCCAATGCCACATACACAAAGGTAAACACCCAGAAGCACCCGGCATAATACCTTGAAATCTGCATACTGTTCCGCATCAGGAATATCAGCAGCATGTACATCAAAAAGCCAAAGCATATCCCCCGGAACACATCCCGTGCCATCTCCAGGGACGGCCTGTTGAACCTATAGCCTTCTGCCAGCAGCATAATCAGCAGGAACACCCCCGGAATGTATATATACTGATAATCCAAGGGCATTGCCATCATGCTGCTGGCATCCACCCGAAAAATCCCTTGCAGCCACAGTGCCGTTTTTTCCGCAGACAACAGCACCAGATAATCCGCCATAACCAGCAGCAAAACCGCAATCCTGCGCCCCTGAGCCATGTGTTTTTGCTTCACAAATCTTCCCACCATAAATTTAACTTTGAAAATAACTGTTAATAACTTTTATGTCCATTATATTACCACAAACGCCCCCCCCCGCAAGACATTTACTATATTTTTATTTTGTAACTGCGCAATGTCTTGCGGAGTTACTTTTTGAGAAAAACGGATTAGAGTTTCACTTGATAAGTAAAAACCTTCGTATCAACATAGCAACATAGCAACATATCAACATATCAACATAGCAACATAGCAACATTGCAGCCCATCAACTACAGGCAACAAAAAAAGACGGCAGGTACCTTGCTTAAATGCGGTACCACCGTCTTCACTTATATTTTCTTATATTTTCTTATACTTTCTTATACTTTTATTATACTTTTATTATGTTTTTCTTATGCTTTTATTATGCTTTTCTTATGCTTTTTCACTTCTGCAAAAGCATATAGCACCCCGGGGCAACCTCGCGGGTTGCCTCTATTTCTACCGAAACGCCGAATTCCCTTGCCAGCCCGGCAAAATAATCCATGCCTTTCAGCTGATTTGCCGTATCCGGCGCCAGCTGCACCAGATAGCCCTCTGACACATGCTTCTTGGCCTCAATACGCCGGATGTCGCGGCAGATTTTGATGGCAACAGCCTCCGGAGAAAGCACCTTGCCGGAGCCTTCGCACACAGGGCAGGCCGTGTGCAGGAGATTTTCAATATTGTGCCGTGACTTCTTCCGGGTAATTTCCACCAGCCCCAGGGATGTGATATCCACCACATTGGTCTTTACCCTGTCCAGCTGTGCCAGGTGGCGCAGCTGCTGCAAAAGTGCCTTGTTGTGGCTGTCCTTTTCCATGTCGATGAAATCCACCAGGATGATGCCGCCAATATCCCTGAGGCTTATCTGGCGCATGATTTCCTCCGCCGCCTCCTGATTGAGGGCAAACGCCGTCTCCGCCAGATTCAAGTCCCCCACGAAGCTGCCCGTATTGACATCAATAACGGTCATGGCCTCGGTCTTGTCAATCACCAGAAAGCCCCCGGACTTCAGCTCCACGTAGCGGCTTTCCAGCTTGGCAATTTCTTCCTCAATGCCATACTCATGGAAAATCTTCCGTCCCTCATAGAGATGCACCCTTTCCGCCCAGCCGGCATCGATATCCTTCAGCAGCTCCTTCACACGCTGGCAGACTGAGGCATCATCTATCACCATCTGCGCCACATCATCATTGAAAATATCCCTGACGATGCGGATGACAAGATCCACATCCCGGTACAAAAGCCCGGTGTTCTTGGCAATCCTCTCCCGTGCCTCGATGGACTGCCACACCTTTGCCAGATAGCGTATATCCCTTCTGATGCTCTCCGCGCTCTGCCCCATGGCGGCGGTGCGGATAATCACTCCCATGGCCTCAGGGCATGCCTCCGTCACAATATCATAAAGCCGCTTCCGCTCGGCCTCCGACTCAATGCGATGGGATGTGCCGATATAGGAGGACCTTGGCATCAGCACCACATTCCTGCCGGGTATGGTCAGGTGCAAGGTGGCACGGGGGCCTTTGCTGCCCACCTCATCCTTGGTAATCTGCACCGGCAGCACCTGCCCGATATGGATTTTTTTCCTTTCGCCGCCGGGATTTTCTGACGTCTTGCCATCACCTATATATAGAAAAGCATTTTTACTACAGCCTATATCCACAAAGGCCGCCTGCATCCCCGGCAATACGTTCTGCACTATTCCCTTGTAAATATTGCCCACCAGATGGGAGTGCCTTGGCCGTTCCAGCTCCAGCCCTGTCAGCCTGCCGTTTTCCGTCACGGCAATCCTGGTTTCCTCCGGCATGACATTAACGATAATAGACCTCATAAAAAGTCCCCCAAAATCACTTATTTGGTGCAACTGCCAGCCATGGTGGCTGCACCATTATGCTGCCCCCGGCAGCCTAATATTTATACCAGCTCAATCAGCGGCTTTCCCTGCCCCTTCATGGCAGTGCGCCTGATGAGTACCCTGCCCAAAATCCCCGGCAGGCCGTACTCATTTACCAAAAGCTCCAGCACCTCTCCCGGCTTCACGCTGCCAGTCTGGGTAATGGCAATATCCATATTCAGCTTCAGCAAATCACCTGCCATGGACAGCTTCACAGGCTGCAGCATGTACTGCTTAGTTTCAATCTGCTTGTCCGTCTTGGGGGTAACCCGGTGCACGAAGGCTTCCTTTGCCTCATTATACGCCTTTACGGCACCGGCTGCCTCATCCCAATCAGCCCCTTCCGCCAGCGGCAGCAAAAGCTCGTATTCCGCTTCCTCCACCTCTGCCATCAGGGCCTTATGCTTCTTTCCCTTGCAGGGCTTCGGCTCCCTGACAGGCTTCAGCCGCAAGAGCTTCACGCCCTCCGGCAATGCCTGGCTGAGCTTTTCAAAGACCTCCGGCTGGCAGAGGGGCTTGGTAAGCTCAAAATCCATATACTCCGCCTCGCTGACCACGCCCAAGGACAAGGCCGAAGCAAATGCCATCTTGATATGGGGATTGAAACCCTCGGAGTATGCTGCCGGCAGCTTGGCACGGCGGATGGCACGCTCCATCACCCCGGCATAATCCAGATGGGAAATATAGCGGATTTCCTCTCCCTTGGTAATCTCTGCCCGATACTTATACATGCTCACGCCTCCAATCCACAATCTTCGCCTCCAGGGAAGGACAGACGCCGCAGGCGGAGCACTTGCCCCGGCGGCAATCCTCGGTCAGCTCCTCTGCCAAAGCCTTCTTGTACTCCCGGAGCAAAAATTCCTTGGTTACCCCCGGCGTAGTATGCTCCCAAGGCAGCTTCTCGCTACGCTCACGGGTACGCTGGTTGTACAGCTCCAAATCAATGCCGCACTTCTCAAAGGCCGCCAGCCACACATCATTCTTGAAATGGTCAGTCCAGCCATCGAACTTCGCCCCATCCTGCCATGCCTGATAAATCACCTGGCTGATGCGGCGGTCACCACGGGCAATAGCCCCTTCCAGAACGCTGACGCTGGCCTCGTGGTAGTTGAACTTCACGGCACGTTCCCTGATGCTGGCCCGCAGCAGCCGCTGGCGCCGCTCAAATTCCTCCCGGGACACCTGGCCGTACCACTGGAACGGCGTATGAGGCTTCGGCACAAAGCAGGACACGCTGATGGTCACCGTCACGCCCCACTTGCCGGTTACTTCCTTGTATTTCTGCGCCACCTTCTCCGCCAGTCTGGCAATGCCCACGATATCCTCATCGGTCTCCGTCGGCAGCCCCATCATAAAGTACAGCTTAACCTGCTTCCAGCCCTGCTTGAAGGCAGCCTCCACCGCCCCCATGAGATTTTCCTCAGTGACCCCCTTGTTGATAACATCCCGGAGCCTCTGGGTACCTGCCTCCGGGGCAAAGGTCAGGCCGCTTTTCCTTACCTGCTGCATTTTATGTGCCAAATCAATAGAAAAGCTGTCTATGCGCAGGGACGGCAGGGAAAAGCTCACCTTTTCATCCTTGAAATCCGCAAAAAGGTCATCCACCAGCTCCCCCAGGCAGGAATAATCCGCCGAGCTGAGAGATGTCAGGGACATCTCGTTGTAGCCGGTAGAATCCACCAGCTTCCGCGCCAGCTCCCGGAGCCTCTTGCGGCTGCGCTCACGGATAGGCCGGTAGGAAGTACCTGCCTGGCAGAAGCGGCAGCCCCTGGTGCAGCCCCGGAAAAGCTCCAGCATAATGCGGTCATGAACAATATCTATATATGGCAGTACCGGCTTTTCCACAAAAGGCACCGCATCCATGTCCTTGACCAGCCGCTTGTAAATCACCGGCCTTGCCTCAGGCTCCGTCGGCTCAATGGAGGCAAACAGTCCCTGCTCATTGTACTCTGCATGGTAGAAGGACGGCACGTAGATGCCATCCAGCCCTGCGACCCGCTTCAAAAAGCCCTTTCTGCCACCTGGACGGCCCTCCTGCTGCCACTGGCTGAAAAGGCCGGCCACCTCGCCGATGGCTTCCTCCCCCTCACCCAGGATGAAAAAGTCAAAGAAATCAGCAATAGGCTCCGTATTGTAGACGCAAGGGCCGCCGCCTACGATAAAAGGCTCATCTTCGCCCCTGTCACGGCTCCAGATGGCAATCCCTGCCAAATCCAGCATGTTCAGGATATTGGAATAAATCATCTCATATTGCAGAGAAAAGCCCCAAAAATCAAAATCCCTTACGGCATGAAAGCTCTCCAGGGAAAACAGCGGAATCTGCCTCTCACGCATGATGGCTTCCATATCCACCCAGGGTGCATACACACGCTCACAGGCAGTATCCTGCCTGCTGTTCAGCACCTCATAAAGAATTTTCAGCCCCAGGTTGGACATGCCCACTTCATAAATATCCGACAGTGCCAGGGCAAAATGGCAGGGCACGCTGTCCCAGTCCTTGTGCACCGCATTCAGCTCATGCCCCGTATAGCGTGCCGGCTTCTCCACCGCCTGCAAAATCTCCGGTTCCAAGTTTATAATCAAAGCTCATACCTCTTTCTCTAGTTAAATCAGCCGCTATTTCTACTCTAAATTCCCATGTTAAATTCCCATGCTAAAATTGCAGCTTCTGATTGCGCAGATATATATTCATCAGTATCGTAATCGCCCATATATTGGTAGTCAAGGCACTGACACCGTAGCTCATAAATGGCAGCGGAATGCCTGTTACCGGCATAATACCGGCTGTCATGCCCACATTTACCAGCACATGGAAGGCAAGCATGGAGGTAATCCCCACCGCCAGCAGGGTACCGAAGCTGTCCTGTGCCTGACGGGCAATCTGTATCCCACGCCACAGCACCACCAGGTACAAAAGCAGCAACACCACCGTGCCGATAAAACCCCATTCCTCGCCTACCACGGCAAAGATAAAGTCCGTATGGTTCTCCGGCAAAAAGTTCAGCTGGCTCTGGGTCCCCTCAAAAAGCCCCTTGCCAAAAAGCATGCCGGAGCCGATGGCTATCTTGGACTGGATAATGTGATAGCCGGAGCCCAGGGGATCCACATTGGGGTCAAGGAAAACCATGATGCGCATCTTCTGATAATCCTTCAGCACATGCCACAAAAGAGGCAGACAGGCTATGCCCGTACCGAAAATACCTGCCAGAAGCTTCAGGTTGATGCCGCAGGCAAAAATCATGCCGAAGAAAATCGCCATAAACACCAGCGAGGTGCCCAAATCCGGCTGCTTCATGACCAGCAGGAAGGGAACGCCCACATACGCCGCCACCGGCAGAAGATCAGACAGGGTATTCAGCTTGCCCACCTTTTCCTGCAAAAGAGCCGCCAGGGAAACAATCATGATAATCTTGGAAAACTCCGATGGCTGCAAGGTAATAGGCCCCAGCTGAATCCAGCGCTGGGCTCCCAGTGCCGACTGTCCCACAAACATGACCGCCAGCAGCATAACCAGGTTGAAAATATACATCTTCTGCCCATATCGCTGCAGCATCTTGTAGTCAAAATTCATCAGGAAGATAGCCAGGCCTGCATTGATCAGGGCAAACATTCCCTGCCTCTGCACGAACCAGTACCTTTCTTCACTGGGGGTATTCACATGGGTTGCGCTGCCGATGACAATCAGGCTGATAACAATTATTGCCGCCACCGAAAGCAGCAGCTTCATATCCATTTTTCTCAGCAGCTTTTTATCCAAAAACAAGGCCAATCCCTCCCGTCACAGCCATGCAAAATAACTTTTTCTCAACCCTATAATGATAGCACGAACCAGCAAAAATAACAACAAAAAACGCCAATGCAAGCTCTGCATCAGCGTCCTTTAACGGCATATCAGTGATGGCGCATATTCTGAACAGGAATATTTGCCACCAGTGCCACGGAATCCTCCACATTTTCCAGGGAAATCTCCATATCGCTCTGATTGATGACCATGTATTTGGAAATCACCTTGATGATATCGTCCCTGAGCTTCTCCATAACCTCAGGGGATACACTGGCACGGTCCTGGATAAGCACCATCTGCAGGCGCTTCTTGGCAACCTTGCCGGACTTTTCCTTCTTAAAAATGCTTAACAGTGAATTCAGCATTATTCAGACCTCCTTATATTCCCAGGGCTTTCTTCAAACGTGAGAAGAAACCATCCTTGGCAAAGGTCATAAAAGGAACCTCCTCCCCCAGCAGGCGGCGGACGATATTGTCATAAGCAATGCCTGCCTGGGACTTTGGATTGCCCACCAGCGGCTCGCCCCGGTTGGCAGAGGTAACCACCATCTCATCATCAGGTATCTGGCCGATGCACTTGATGGAAAGGATGTCATCAATATCGCTCATATCCATCATATCGCCGCTTTCCACCATCTGCGGACGTATCCTGTTGACAATCAGGCTGATATTGTCCTTCTCAGCCCGTCCCAGCTCACCGATAATCTTGTCCGCATCGCGCACGGCAGAAACCTCCGGCATAGTGACAACAATGGCACGGTCAGCAGCGGCAATAGCCGTCTTGAAGCCCTGCTCGATGCCTGCCGGGCAGTCGATAATCACATAGTCATACTCCTTGCGCAGCTCGTCGCACAGCACCATCAGCTGTGCCGGATTGACAGCAGACTTGTCCTTTATCTGGGAAGTAGGCAGCAAAAACAGGCTTTCATACTTCTTGTGGCGTACCAACGCCTTCTTGTACGGCACACGCCCCTCGGTAACATCTACCAAATCATACATAATACGGTTTTCCAGTCCCAGCAGCAAATCAAGATTGCGCAGGCCTGTATCAGTGTCAATCAATACAACGCTCTTGCCCCGCTGTGCCAGACCCACGCCAAGATTGGCGGTAGTGGTAGTCTTGCCTACGCCGCCCTTGCCGGATGTAACTACAATAACCTCACTCATCAGAACAACATCCTACCTTTCTGTTACCTTCCAAATTATCTCTACAGCAATTGTATAGCAACTATACAGTAATTATACAGTAATTCTCTTTACGGCAGTTATCTCTCTATGGGCTCAATGATAATCTGCCCGTCCTTTATATAAGCCTTCTCAGCATAATCGCTCTTTTCCGGGTTATCCGGGGAGCGGGCTATCAGGTTGGCAATGCGTATCTGCATAGGCATCAGCCTGTCTGCCACCACAAATGCCTGATAATCCCCCATAGCTCCGGCATGGACAATCCCCCGGCAGTTGCCGCGGACATCAATGCTGCCGGCTGCCACAATCTTGGCGCCGGGATTTACATTGCCGCAGATCATCACGGAACCCTGGGAGGTAATCTCCTCGCCATTCCTGACAGTGCGGTTGATGACAGTCATCACCTGCTGCTCCTCAGTCAGGCGGCTGCCGCCCTCTGACTGAAAGGACTGCTGAGCTGCCTGCACAGGTGGCTGCATGCCGCGCCCCCCGGAGCTTCCCTGCTGCTCCTGCCGCCTGAGAGACTTCCTGTCACCAGCAGTCACCGCCAGCCCTTTGTCCGTAAGGAATTCCTTCAGGCCGCTGCGCACGGATTTGCTGAGATCCGCCACCACCAGCTGAAACTCTGTCCCCTTGGGGAAAAACTCAGGATGCTCGGAAAGCTTTTTCTCCAGCTCCTCCTGCACATCAGCAAGCTCTGCCGAGCTGTCTATCATCAGCTGAAAGCCGCCTGCACCACCCTTGATTTTAATTAGTTCCCTTGCCATACAAACACCTCTCGCAACTACTGCTTTTTCTGAACCTGTGCCGTTGCAGCCGCCCTTGCCCTGGCTTCCGCCTCAGCCTTTGCCTTGGCCTGGGCTGCCACCTGGGCCGGGTCCGGGATATGGAAGGCCGCATCCAGGATTTTCTTGCCGATAGGCACCGCAGACTGGGAGCCGTAGCCACCCTGCTCAACAATCACCGCTACCACAATAGTAGGATTGTCAAAAGGCCCATAGGCCACAAACCAGCCGTGATCCCTGCCGTGGGGATTTTCCGCTGTACCTGTCTTGCCGGCAATCTCCACAGGATAATTCTTGCCGAAGATAAAAGCCGCAGTACCATATTTGGTAACCTGATGCAGTCCTGCCTGCACCAGTCGGATAAACCTGTCCTCTACATCCAGCTGGCTCAAAAGCTCCGGCTTGAACTGCTTGACCACATTGCCATTCACATCAACGATTTTGTCCACCAGATAAGGCTTGTACCTTTTGCCATCAGCGGCAATCTCACCCATGATGGAAGCCGCCTGCAATGGCGTAACCAGATTGAACCCCTGTCCGATAGCGGCATCAAAGGTCTCTGCCAGATACCAGTCCTCCTCAAAGACACGCCTCTTGTACGCCTTGCATGCCACCAGCCCCTCTGCCTCATAAGGAAGGTCAATGCCCGTTACCTTGCCCATGCCGAACATGCGGGCATACCGCTCAATCTGGTCAATGCCTAGCCGGTTGCCCATCTCATAAAAATACACATTATCCGAATGTGCCATGGCCTCCTCAAAATTCAGCCAGCCAAGCGCCTCGCCACCGGCATTGCCCTTGGGGATAATCCAGTGATGGCCGGAGTCAAAAATCTTTTCCTCAGGAGTTACCTTGGCCTCGGAAAGAGCTGCCGTGCCGGTGATAATCTTGAAGGTGGAGCCAGGAGGATACTCACCGGTAATGGCCTTGTTGTCCATGGGATAATAAGGATTGTTGTTAATCACAGCCCAGTCCTTGGAAGAAATGCCGTTGACGAAAAGATTTGGGTCAAAGGCAGGGCGGCTGACAATTGCCAGCACCTCGCCTGTCTGGGGATTGAGCGCCACGGCCGCCGCCGCATGGGCGCCAATCTGCCCCAGCTGCTCATCGATGGCCTTTTCCGCTGCCGCCTGAATTTCCTGATCTATGGTCAGGTGCAGGTCATTGCCAGGAATGGGATTCTTCTTGCCCAGCACCTGCACAGGCTTGCCGGTAACATCCACCTCCACCTGCTCGCCACCGTTAGTGCCCCGCAGGTACTGGTCATAGACCTTTTCCAGCCCGAACTTGCCGATGATGTCACCGCTCTTGTAGCCCTCATCCTTCTTCTTTTCCAGCTCCGCATCGCTGATTTCGCTTACATAGCCATAGGCATGGGCCCCCTGGGTCTTGTAAATATAATCGCGGATAGGCAGGACCTCCACTACAACCCCCGGATACAAATCCTTCTGCTCCGCGATAATCGTAGTCAGCTCCGGCCCCACATCGGTCTTGATGCGGATGGGGTCAAAGCCCACATGGGCAGCAATCTTGCTGTGGATTTCCTCCACCGGCACATTCAATAGTGCCGACAGCCTGCTGATGACCTCCTCGGAAATGGGCTCCGTCAGAGGCAGCAGTGAAACGGTAAACCCGGGATGATTCGTTACCAGGATATTGCCATTCCTGTCGTACATTGTCCCTCTCGGGGCAACCGAAGGAACCAGACGGATGCGATTGCCGTCTGCCAGATTTGCATAATATTCGCCATCGTACACCTGCAGATACCCCATCCGGGCAATCAACGTACTGATGACAAGAACAATGATGATGCTCAGCACCTTCAGCCGTCCACTAAAAATATCCTTATCCGACATTTAAATCTCCCAATCATCTATATGCCAGTGCAGCACTGGCAAAATAAACAACAAAATGTGGCAGGCCCTGCTGCCACAAATTTATTTTTTTTCAGATACACGCTTGTCAACCTTGTGCACCATTACATGCACCGGCCAGGCAAAAACTATGTTGTAGCACAGCATGGGCAGCAGCTTATACTTGATATGCGCCAACGGAAAGAAGCCATATCCCAGCAGCAGGAAAATAATCTCAAACAGGCAGAACACCGAAATGGTGCTCATCCACGCTGCCGCTATGGGCAGGATAAAGCTGTCCCGGAGCACCCTGTTGGAAAAAATGCCGCAGCAGAACCCCATCATCATATTGGCAAAGGTATTCATGCCCAAGAAGCCGCCGGAGGCAAGATCCTCAAAAAGCCCCAGCAAAAAGCCCATAAAGCAGCCCAGCCGCCTTCCCTTCAGAAAGGCAAAGGAAATCGTAATCAAAAGCAGCAGATCAGGCCCGATGCCGCGATAAAAAATCAGCGGCAGGAACGACGTCTGAACCACATAAGCTGTCACGATCAGCACCAGCCAGTACAAGAAAGTCCTCATTTTTCACTGCCCTCTGCCTTGATAAAATTGCCATCCTTATCGGACTCCGTGCCCGGAGTCTGCGGCGGTGGCGTCAGTGCCGCAGGCGGAGCCTCACGGGATGCCGTAATAATCAGCACATCCTCCAGCCGCTGAAAATCCACTGCCGGTTCCACCACGGCAACTTCCAATAAGCCGCCACCATCATCATGGAGCGCCTTGACCTTGCCCACCATGATGCCCTTGGGGAAAATACCGCCAAACCCTGATGTGATGATGGTATCACCCTCCACCACATCAGAATTTTTTGGAATATTAATCATATTGGGGGTCAGTGCATCCTCGATACTGCCCTGCACAATGCCTGCCACCCTGGACTCAGGCCTCTGAATCAAGGTGCCTACGGAGCAACGTGGGTCCAGCACCAGCTGTACCTTGGCTGCATTGGGCGAAACCTCCGTCACAACGCCTACCAGTCCCTTTTCCGTCACCACCGGCATATTCCTGGCAACGCCGTCACTGCTGCCCCTGTTTACTACAATCATGCTGGTCCAGGTAGCCTGTTCCCTGCCAATCACCTGGGCTGCCATCAAGTCAAACTGGGAAGCCGCCTGCTTGTAGCCCAAAAGATTGCGCAGCCGCTCATTCTCAGCTGCATACTCGGCAGCTGTAAGATTCTGCTGCCTCAGCTGCACTACCTCGTTTTTCAGCAGCTCATTCTGATAGTAGGCAGACACCAGCTCCCAGATTGCCGAGGTAACGCCATTGACCTGATAGCCAGCCCAGGACACCGCCCGCTGGAAAGGAGCCAGCGCCCCCGTTACCGCCTGGCTGCTGACAGGAGCAGAAAACCTGCCCCTTGCCGCAAAAAATATAATCACAAAGATACTGACCGCCACAAAAATCAGCAGCCAAACCGTGCGCTGTGAATTTTTATCTCGCCGTACCCTGTTCATCTTATCTCAACTTCTTCGTAGTCATAACAACGCGCTTCAACAGCTCAATGTTCTCAAGGGAACGCCCGGTGCCCTCGCCAACGCAGGACAGGGCATCCTCGGAAACCAGCACCGGCATGCCGGTCTCACGGCTCAGGAGCTTGTCAAGGCTGGTCAGCAGGGAACCGCCGCCGGTCATCATGATGCCATGATCCATAACATCAGCAGCCAGCTCAGGCGGAGTCTTCTCCAAAGTGCCCTTTACTGCATCCACAATCTTCTGCACCGGCTCGCTGAGGGCGGAGCAGATTTCGCTAGACACGATCTTGATGGTCTTTGGCAAGCCGCTGACCAGGTCACGGCCACGGATATCCATAGTCTTTTCCCTGGATGGCTCTGCAATGGCAGTACCGATATTGATCTTGATTTCCTCCGCAGTACGCTCACCGATCAGGAGGTTGTACTCCCGCTTGATATACTGGATGATGGAAGAATCCATCTCATCACCGCCGATGCGGATGGAGCAGCTGGTAACGATGCCACCCAGGGAAATAACTGCAATCTCGGTAGTACCACCGCCGATGTCAACCACCATGGAGCCGGTAGCCTCCTCTACAGGCAGCCCTGCACCAATAGCGGCAGCCATAGGCTCCTCAATGAGATATGCCTCCCTGGCACCTGCCTGCTGAGCTGCATCGATAACGGCACGCTTCTCCACCTCGGTAACGCCGGATGGTACGCCCACCACTACCCTTGGGCGCACAAAGGACTTGGTATTCATGGCCTTTCTGATAAAGTACTTCAGCATGGCCTGAGTCACATCAAAATCCGCAATAACGCCATCCTTCATAGGACGGATAGCCACAATGCTGCCAGGAGTACGGCCAATCATGCGCTTTGCCTCGTCGCCTACAGCCAGCACATCACCGGTGTCACTCTTTATTGCTACAACAGATGGCTCACGGAGGACAATGCCCTTGCCCTTGATATGAACCAAAGTGTTTGCTGTTCCCAAATCAATACCCATGTCATGGGATAAACCACCAAAAATGTTCCACATGTTAAAAATTACTCCCTTCAAAAATAGAACCGCTGCCATATCCCTGCCACATCAGCTTCGATACAGCAAACTCTATTTTATCACACCTTTTTCTTTAAGGGAAATATAATTATCATTTCCTAAAATAATATGATCCAGCACGGGAATATCCATCACCCTGCCTACCTGCACCATCCGCGCCGTAACCTCAATATCCTCCTTGCTGGGAGTAGGGTCACCGCTGGGATGGTTGTGCACCAGGATAATAGATGCCGCCGCCTGCTGGATTGCCGCCTTGAACACCTCCCGGGGATGCACCACGGAAGCCGTCAGGCTGCCAACAGAAATCACAGGCATAGATAAAATATGATTTTTTACATTCAACAAAATAACTGCAAAGTGCTCCCTATCCTCGTACCTGAAACGAGGCATGGCATAATCAGCTGCATCCTCCGGGCAGGTGACCATGGCCCTCTGCCTGGCTATATGGGCATTCAGCCGCTTGCCAAGTTCCACCGCGGCCATCACCTCGGCAGCCTTGGCACTGCCTATGCCCTGGAGGCACATCAGCTCCCCTGCCGTCATGCGGCCCAGGGCTGAAACGCCATCATCCTTGTACAGGCTCAGAATGTCCTGTGCCAGCTGCAAAGCTGATCTCTCCTTGGAGCCATTTCGCAGCACGATTGCCAGAAGCTCTGCATTGCTCAAAAAACCCGGTCCCAAAGCCAAAAGCCTTTCCCTTGGCCTCTCGTCAACCGGCAGTTCCCTCACCATTGCCATATAAATCAATCCCCGCCTTCCTGGCAAGGCCGTCAAGACAATGGAGCGGCAAACCTACGACATTGGAATAGGAACCTCTGATTTGTTCAACAAAGACAGCCGCCCGTCCCTGAATACCATAAGCACCAGCCTTGTCAGCGGGCTCGCCGGTATCGACATAACGGGTAATCGAAGCTGCCGAAAGCGGGGCAAAAACTACCTCCGTCGTTTCGTATGCCTGCCAGATGCGTCCCTTCCAGGCGAGGGCAATCCCGGTCATCACCTGATGTGCCCTGCCGGAGAAACTGGTCAGCATCTCTATAGCATGCTCCCTGTCCCTAGGCTTACCATAAATATTTCCATCAAGGCTCACCACCGTATCGGCTCCCAGCACCGGTATGTCCGGGTGCAGTGCCGCCACGGCAACCGCCTTTAAATGCGCATTTTTCATCACCAGCTCAGAGGGAGTCATGCCCTCGCCGCCGGCTTCCTCAGTATCGGCTGTCTCTATCCTGAAGCAGCAGCCGATTTGCTCCAAAAGCTCCTTCCGCCTGGGAGAAGCAGAAGCCAGAATAAACATTAAGAATTGCCTCCTCGGATTGCAGCTATACCTGATGCAGCTGCTCAGGTATGCCTGAATATCCACACCGCTATCACCACGCCGATGATGCTCATGAGATTTGGCGAAAAGGAAAATCCCACCGTCAGGCTGATAACATAGATGTCAATTACCGACGGCACCACGTTGATTACCGGGTACGGATTTTTCAGATAGGGCATAAGACTGCTCAAGGCATCCACGCCGGAAAGCAGCTCCCCCAAAAGTCCGCCCAAAATGGCTCCTATCACTACATAAAGCACCAGGGTACCATAGCTTTTGCTCAACACGCTCACATCCCAAACCTCCTATTGCCTGTCCGCGGCACAGCTCCTGTCAAAGTCGGCACCGCCAACATAAAAATCCCTCCTAACATAATAAAAGACTCTGAGAGAAAAATCAAGTCACCCAGAGTCTAAATTTCATGTTTATTTATGTTTATTTTTTTGCTCTATTGCCAACGGAAAAACATGGCAGCACCATCAATATTTTTCCCGTCAAATAGCTTGCCAAAAGCGACAAAATACTAACAATTATGTACTTGAGATAAGTTGGCAAATCAATGGACAGGAAACCCCAGGCTATCAGCATCACCAGCCCCATGTGAGTATAGTACATGTTGTAGCTGTTGGCAGCCAGCTCCCCCAGGATGCCGCTGGTATAATCCAGCTTGGACTGGAAAATCGCCAGCAGGCCGAAGACAGCTGACAGCAGGAAAAGAACGTGGATGGCAGCCTTTACCAGCATATACTGCTCCGGGCTGGCTGCCGTAGGAGCCCCCATGGTAGTGTAGAACAGGTAGGCTATGCCGGTCACAATGAAGGCAGGCAGCCATTTGGACGGATCAGCCCTGTAGCCCCCCTCCACAAACCACTGATGCCGCCAGGCATAAGCACCCAGGAAGAAATACAGCGGATAGAAGGAAATGCGGGTAGGCTGATACACCAGGACAGGCCAGATATTGCACCACAGGTCATAGTTGCCATTAACGTAGAAGTAAGCAGCCGCCGTGCAGATGTAGCAGAGGACAGCAAAGCCCACAAACAGCTTCGGGCCCGGCAGGGAAATCCCCTGACGCTCCTTGAAGGACGGCATGATCTTGCAGAACAGGAACAGGGCAATGTAAAGATAGGTCAGCATCCCTAGGAACCAGTACTGCACATGGCTGAAGCATGGGCCGAAGACAAACAGCTTGAACAGATAATCATTGACATAATCCATCGGCACCCCACGGCTGGCAAACATGATGTAGGTTACCGGCGGTGCCAGCAGGATAACGCCTGCTATCCATGGCAGCACGATGCGCAGAAGCTTGCTTTTCCAGAACTGCGCCCCGGTCTGCTTGGACAGGGACATGATGCCAAAATAGCCGGAGATGAAGAACATCACCGGCATGATGAAGATGTCTGCCCAGAGGACGAACAGGGTGAAGGCAAACTTCGGGTCCGCCTTGTCCACCGTGTACCACCATTCAGGTGCATAGGCCATGTAGCACATGGATGCGTGGAAGACAATCATCAGGCAGACGATGAATGTCTTGAGATTGTCCAGAAAGAATATACGCCTTTTCTTTTCCAATTTTATACCCCCTAGAATGAAATTTATGTTATATGATATGACACGCCAGCGGCTTTATTGCTTTTGGCGTTTTTCGTAGATGATAAAGCCGACTACCATCACTACTGCCAAGACCAGTGAAAATACCAGCCGGTGGGGATTTTCGCTGGCTGTCACCGCATCGTGGCCAATCATTGCTTCAATGGCGGTAGACGGCAGCTTGCCAATCAAGGCAGCGATGGTAAAGTCCTTAAAGGACATCTTGCTGACAGCCCCCAGGGCATTCAGCAGTCCTGACGGCAGGTAAGGAATGATGCGGGCAATCAGCATGACCTTGAAGCCCTGGCTGCCGCTCAGCTCGTCAATCTTCTGCAAGGACTTATGCTTCGAGATGACGTCCTCCGCCGCATCCCGGAACAGGAACCTGAGCAGCACAAAGCTCAGTGCCACCCCCACAGTCTCTGCAATCCACGCCAACAAGATTCCCGGCACAATGCCAAAAATCAAAGCATTGGCAGAAGAAAAAATCATGGCTGGCGGAAAGCCTATGGCATTGACGCACAGCACCAGAAAGAAGCTGAACACCATGGCCCAGGCTCCAAAAGAATTGATATATGCCGCCACCCGGTGCATATCGCCACTGAGGCACACATCCCACAGCTCCCCGAAAAAAGCAGGATTCAGCATATAAATGATGCCAAACAGCAGGCACAAAGCCGCCACAGCACCAATTTTTATCGGCAAAGTAGATTTTGACATTTTCATAGGCTACAATCTCCTAACACAACCATACAAAATACAATCATGTAGAACATTATAGCACAATACACTCATTATGTCTTTAACCATCTATTTCCTACATCCACAATACCCTATTGGGATTTTTTTGTCAATCTATGTAAAATTTACATAATCCTGCCATAAAAAGATTGACTAAGATGCGTTTGTGGTAGTAATATTTGTATGGCAAAAAATTATTGCACGATTGTATATTGCGAGGTGAAAACAATGGACGCAGGCCCTGAACCCCAGGACACCCCAAAATTTAATAGGGAGACTGTATCTATTGTCCCGCAAAATATACAGATTATGGATGTTGCACAAATATAGATGCGACGCTGTGTGACGGGCAAAAACGATTGCTAGGCGCATGGCAATTCTGCATGGCGATGGATAGAGTCTCCGTAACGAAAGGAGAACCATCACTATGCTGAAGATTTACAAATCTTTGGAAACCGGGCCACTGCAGGAGCTGAGCCTGAAAACCCTTGAAAGCGGTGCCTGGATTAACATCGTGGACCCTACACCTTACGAGCTGAAGGTGGTAGGCAACCTGACCGAGGTTGAGCCTGACTTTCTCCGCTCCGCACTGGATGATGAGGAGCGTTCCCATATTGACATTGAGGATGACAGCGTGATGATTTTGACCAACGTGCCGGTGGTACGGGACGAGGGCAGCTACGATACACTGCCACTGGCCATCATCGTCACAGAGGAATACATCATCACCGTCTGCCTGGAAGAAACCCCGGTACTTTCCTACTTTAACGAGAAAAGTGCCCGCTTCTTCCGCACTTTCAAGAAGACACGTTTTCTTTTTCAGATACTTTACCGCAGTGCAACCTTCTATCTCCGCTACCTGCGCCAGATCAGCAAGCAGTCTGACGAGATAGAGAGCAAGCTGCGCCATTCCATGAAGAATCAGGAAATCCTGAAGCTTTTGGAGCTGCAAAAGGCACTGACCTTCTTCAACGCCTCCCTGCGTTCCAACGGTGCCGTGCTGGAAAAGCTCATGCGGCTCCGCACAACTACCTCCATGCAGCCAATGCTGAAATACTACGAGGAAGACGAGGATTTGCTGGAGGATGTCATCATCGAGAACAAGCAGGCACGGGAAATGGTAGAGATGTACAGCAAGATTCTGGCCCGGCTGGCAGATACCTTTTCCTCCATCATGTCCAACAACCTGAACCAGGTCATGAAATTTTTGGCAGCCGTCACCATCCTGCTGGCTATACCAACCGTTATCTCCAGCTTTTTCGGCATGAACGTGCCAGTGCCTATGGCAGAGAATTCCAGCGGCTTCTTCTTCATCTGCGTGCTGGCAGGTTCCCTGGCAGCCCTCTGCGGTCTCCTGTTATGGAGACGTGACATGTTCTAGGAGCACAGATAGTTTTTGATAAAAGGAGCTGTTATGTATGATACCGCTTTCTTCCTCCGAATTTCTCAAGGAATTCACCATCTACGCCGACAAGGCAAATGACGAAAATCAGGCGCTTTTTGTACAGCGCAGCAACGACAAGAACCTGGTGGTACTGCCTATGGGCATGTACAACGACCTGCAAAAGCAGATTTACCAGCTGAAAAACAACAAATAAGTTTGCCATGCCGCAGTGCAGGCAACAAAAATCCTCCGGCTTTCCGAGAAAACGCCGGAGGATTTTTCATTTATTGCATATGACGTGCAGAGTGCATCATATCATGCCTTGCCGGCAGAGCCGCAAACCTCTATTTTTTGTTCTACGTATTTCTGAACCTCAGCCATCCCCTGACTGCAATATTTTTTCGGGTCAAATGCCTCAGGCTTGGCATTGATAAAATCCTTGACGCCTTTAGTAAAGGCAATACGTAAATCCGTGGCATAATTCACCTTGCAGATGCCGTTCCTTACAGCAGTCGCCACCTGCTCATCAGGCACGCCGGAAGTGCCATGCAGTACCAGCGGAATATGCACCATGTCCCGGATAACTGCAATCAGGCCGGTATTTACGCAGGGAACCCCCTTGTACACACCATGAGCCGTCCCCACGCCTATAGCAAGATAATCAACCCCGGTCCGTTCCACAAACAACTTTGCCTCATCAGGATTGGTGTAAGGGTTGTCATCATCGCCAATCAAATCATCTTCCTTGCCGCCGACCTTGCCCAGCTCGCCTTCCACAGACACGCCGCCCGGATGGCATGCCTGAACCACACGGCTGGTCAGTTCGATATTTTCCTCCAGAGGAAGCTTCGAGCCATCAATCATAATGGAGGTATAACCAGCCCGGTAGGCAGCCATAGCACATTCAAAGCTATCGCCGTGGTCCAGGTGCATGACTACCGGCACACTGCTCCTGGCCGCCGCTGCCGCTACATTGGCATAATAATAATCAACGCCTGCGTACTTGATAGTACCGGGGGTAGTCTGCATAATCACAGGTGCTTTCCTGGCTTCTGCTGCTGCCAGCACTGCCATGACCATCTCCATATTTTCCACATTAAAGGCACCTACTGCATATCCGCCCTGCATGGCATCCACCAGCAGTTCCTTTGCCGTAACCAGCATATAAAAACGCTCCTTTCCTCAACATGCTCATTAAAAATCGCCTCATATCCTTCAACGCTGCAGTGCAAAATCACAAAGCCCATTTCACCTCAATCTTGCCGAAGAGCTTTTCCACATTTTCCCTGCGCACAAAACCGCTTTCATCCTCTAGGGCATTGGCTGTACCGCAGGCATCTGCCAGCTTCAGGGTATCTTCTATCCCCATGCCGCGCATCATGCCGGCAGCAATCCCCGCCACAAAGGAATCCCCTGAGCCCACCGGATTTTTACACTTTATTTTCGGGACAGATACCTTGCAGATGCGGCCATCATAGCCTGCCATGCAGCCATCCGCCCCTAGGGATACCGCTACCAGGGCAATCCCCTTGGCCAGAAAGCCCCTGACAGCATCAGCTATCTCGCCTTCCGACTGCACATCATGCCCCAGCAAGGCGGCCAGCTCATCCCGGTTCGGCTTGATAAAATAAGGCTTTTCCTCTATACCATGCAAAAGTGCCTCACCGCTGGTATCCAGGAGGACTGGCTTATCGCCGCTACGCCTTGCCAGGGAAACAAGCCTGCCATAAAATCCCTTATCCACGCCCCTAGGCAGGCTCCCGGATGCCACCACCACCTGGGCAGCTGCCAAAAGCTCTGCATATTTTCCCAGAAAACGTTCCTGCTCATCATTAGACACCAGAGGCCCCGGCTCCAAAAGTTCCGTCTGGCAGCCTTCGTCATCGACAACAGCAATACATGAACGTGTTTCACCCTGAATGTCGACAAAATCATGACGAATACCGTATTCCTGCAGCCTGTCCTTGATGAACTCACCGCTTCTGCCGCCTAAAAATCCCGTAGCCAGGCAGTCCTCCCCCAATGTGCCAAGCACATTCGCCACATGAATGCCCTTGCCCCCCGGAGTATTATCCACTTCTCTGACCCGCATGACCTCCCCCCTGCGAAAGTCCGCCATGCGATACCTCTTATCTATAGAAGCATTCAGATTTATTACCAGTACCATCCAATCACTCCTTTGGCCTCTTCACTATGGCAGGGCAGCCATCCTTCCATACCTGCTGCAGCTCATAACGCTCATTTACCAGCAGGAAATCAGCCCGCTTGCCGCAGCGGATGCTGCCCAGTTCATCATCAAGGCCGAAGCGGCGGCAAGGATTGAGCGATGCCATGTGCACCACGGACAGAGGCTCCCTGCCCAGTTCCACAATCAGCCGCCGTACCTCATCCAGAAGATGTGCCGTACTGCCGGCAAGAGAGCCGGAGCCTGTACGAGGAATCCCTTTCTCCACATACACCGGCTCCACGCCCAGCACATAATCACCATCAGGCAGGCCGGTAGCTGATATGGCATCACTGACCAGAATCACCTTATCCCCAGGCTTGCAGCGCAGCAAAATCTCCATAGCAGGCTTCTGCACATGAATGCCGTCCGCTATCAGCTCCGCATAGACATCATCCCGTGTCAGTGCCGCTCCCAGAAGTCCGGGATTCCTGTGATGCAGCGGGCTCATGCCGCAGTAGGTATGCACCGCGGCATCAGCACCATTTTCAATGGCATTGACCGCTTCCTCATAACTGGCACTGGTATGTGCCAGGGAAATGTGCACCCCCTTGTCAACGGCATGGCGGATAAACTCCGCAGCCCCCGCCTTTTCCGGCGCCACTGCCAGTGCCTTAACCGGTCCCTTTGCCAGCAGCCCCTCCAATTCGCTTATGGACAGCTCGCGCAGATATTCAACAGGATGAGCCCCCCGGTGCTCCTCTGTAAGATAAGGGCCTTCCACGAAGCAGCCTGTTACACGGGCGGCATCTTCTGCCGGATGATAACCGGCCAGAGCTTTCAGTGCATTTTCAATAGCTTCCAGAGAAGATGTCACCGTGGTAGGCATCCATGACGTGGTTCCTGCCGACAGCAGATACCGTCCTATAGCATCCAGTGCCGCAGCATTGGCATCCATAGTATCACAGCCCAAAGCACCATGAATGTGGCTGTCAAACAGCCCCGGCAGCACCAGCAGGTCAGGATACTCTGCAACCTCAATACCTGATTCCCTCACAGCCTCTTCTGCCAGCAAATCCCCGAACCTGTCCCCGTCCAGCAGGAGCAGCTTGTTTCTCTCTATGCCGCTTTCAGTAAAAACAGCCCTTGCCTTTATTGCCTTCATAGACATCAGATGCCTCCCTCCTGCACATGCCGTACTTTTTTCCCGGCATGATACGGAACTACCTGCACCGGGCCGGACAGCCAGCGGCCTTCCAGCTCATCCAGTGCCTCCTCCCTGTCAAACAAGGCCTGCAACAGGAACGGCATATTGGTGCCGCTGAATACCAGGCATTTTTCATTCAGCTGGCCAGACAGCAGCACTGACTGGTTAAAGGGGGTTCCTCCGGCTATATCGGTGCAGAAAACCAACTCTTCACAGGCCAGCTGCTCTGCCGCCTGCCGCAGCTTGGCCTGCAAGCCCTCACCAGTTTCACCCTCAAGGAAATTCACCGCTGCAAAGCTATCCTGCGGACCTGCAATCAGCTGCACAGCAGAAAACAGCCCTTCTGCAAACCTGCCGTGCCCCGTAACAATAATGCCTGTCATAAACAATACCTCCTGCAACAACTTCCTATCAGAAAATACCTATGCCCTTGCCTGCAATACCGAACAAAATCGTAAACAAAATCAGCTTTACAGGTGAATAATTCTTCTTGAGCAGATAATACATGAACAACGTATAAGCCAGAGGCAGCATATTCGGCATAATTGCGTCAAATACCTTCTCCTGCAAAGCTATGCTGGCCTGCCCCACAACAATTACCCAGGCAATTTTCAGCTTAATCATGGAAGCAATCAGGCCGCCTACAACCGTCAGGCCGATGATAGAAGCTGCATGGGAAATCTGCTTTGTCTTTTCCTTCATGGTGGCAATAGCCTTGACACCTGTGTGGTACCCGTAGCGCATCAGTCCAAAGCGCAGGGCAAAATGAATGATATTGAACAGCACAAGAAATACAATCGGGCCTGCCGGATTTGGTTCCGCTCCCATCGCCATAGAAGCCCCCAGACCTGCCGTAATAGGCAGCAGCGTCAGCCAGCACAGGGCATCACCTATACCGCCCAAAGGACCCATAGTTGCCACCTTGATAGCACGGATGGTATTCTGGTCCTTCTTGTTTTCCTCCATAGCCACCACCAGTCCCATGATAAAATTAACCAGGAACGGATGGGTGTTGAAAAATTCCATGTGCATCAGCATAGAACGGGACAGGTCTTTCTTATTGGTATGGATTTTCTTCAAAACCGGCAGGATGCCGTACAGCCAGCCACATGCCTGCATTCTCTCATAGTTGAAGGACGCCTGCAAAAGCAGAGAACGCCAAACCATCTTTACCAAATCACCTGAAGAAACAACTGCCTTGACTGACTTATCCTCATACTCAGCACCTGCTGCCGCACTGCTTACATTAAATTCCGCCATTTGGACGCACCCCCTGCTTCACATTCCTGCCGCCCTTATCAGAGCCGTTGGCATAAAAATCATACATAGCAATACATGCTCCCAGCACAGCCAGGCCGAGAATGGAAATATTGAAATACGTAACGAGGATGAAACCTGCCAGCATAAAAGCAATATACTCCTTCTTCAGCATGATTTTCAGCAGCATGGCAAAACCGATGGCAGGCATCATGCCGCCTGCTACGCCCAGGCCGCCCAATATCCATGCCGGTACGGCTTCCACAATGGACTGAGCCGAAGCGGCACCGAAATAAATCGGCAAAAAGGTAACCAGGGCAAAAAAGGCACCGTGCGTAGCCAGTCCTGCATAATTCAGCAGGGAGATGGCACCGGTATTGCACTCCATGCACCAGCGGTCAGCCTTGTGCATCAAAGGCGAAAAAGCCGTAAAAATCAACGTTACGCACCCCTGCGCCGCGATGGCAAAAGGAATGGCGATGGCCACCGCCGCCTCAGGCGGCAGCTTGGAAATAATGGCAAAAGAAACACCGATTACACCGCCGATAACCATATTTGGCGGCTGTGCCCCTGCCAGGGGCACCATGCCCATAGCCACCAGCTCCAGAGTGGCACCGGTAATCAGGCCCGTCTGCAAATCCCCCAGAATCCAGCCCACCACCAGGCCGGTCACCAGAGGACGATGAATGTGGAACAAGCCATTAAACTGGTCAATGCCTATGATAAATGCCCATAGGGTAACCAATAAGGTTTGCGTCAAGGTTACTTCCATGATAAACTCCCTCTTTTCTTATACTTCTGCTTACTGTTTTCCAAAATTATTTCTGCTTACACTTGCCAGTATGCCCCTGCCCCCCTTGCAGGAACATTATTCAAAAATCTTTTCCACCGGGATAACTGAATCCGATGGCACCTTCCTGAGCTCAACCTGCACACCCAAATCCAGCAGGCGCCGAATCGTCCGCCTGTCATCCTCATCCACGGAAATCGTGCTGGTAACCTGCTTTTTCCCCTCGCTAAAATGCATGTTGCCAATATTCAGCACCTTGATAGGAACGCCATTTTCCACCAGCTTCAGCGCATCCTGCGGCGTCTTTACCACCAGGAAAATATGCTGCCAGTCACCGGCCAGGTTGATGACATCAATAGTCTTCTGAATGGTAAAATACCTTGTTTCCGCTGCGCTGGCCACAGCCATGTCCATGAGGTTCTGCTGCACCTCGTCACCTGCTACCTCATCATTTGCCACCACAATCAGGTTGGCACCCAGATGAGTTGCCCAGGTCATGCCCACCTGTCCATGAATAAGACGATTGTCCACACGTGTAAGTAAAATGTCCGGCATAATAACCCCTCCTAATCTGCCTATGCTATTTATTAATGATTATCCTTCAAGGAATGAAGGGTAACTCCCTTCACTACCCTGTTGACACTGCCGCTAGGACACGGTGTATCAGGTGCCACGCCCTTGCCCATAGAAGCTGCCAGGGCAAAAATATGGTCGAACAGCACATAACCCAGTGCCAGGTAGCTGTCCGTTCCCCACTGTCCTGCTGCTTCCTCATCCAAAGCGAGCACATAATCCGCCAGAGCCGCTACTTCTCCATCCGGAGCCGCTGATACTGCCAATACCTTGAAATCCCCTGCATCATGGTGAAATTCCCTCAGCAAATCCAGATCATACTGGCGGGTATAGCTATCAGAAGACAGCCACATCACAATTAATGTACTGTCATTGACAATGGATTTCGGGCCATGCCGGAAGCCCATCATGGTCTCCGCAACAGCCGCAATCCTGCCGCCGGTCAGTTCCAGCACCTTCAGGCAGGTTTCCCGTGCCAGGCCGTAAAGGGCTCCGGAACCGAGAAAGACAATCCGCTCGAAATCGGCAGTTGCCAGTTCCGGCAGGCCATGCCCCGCCGACAATACCCTTCTGCCAGCTCCAGCTATTTTTTTCACCAGGGCGGCATTGTCCGGCAGATTTTTCAAGTCAAAAATCAGCAGCCCTGTCAGCAGCATGCAGCTAAAGCTGCTAGTCATGGCGAAGCCCCTGTCATTTGTCCTCGGCGGCATCAGCAGAGTCAGCGTATGCTCCTGCCGCTCGGCGGCTTTCCTGGCAAGCGCCCCCTGCGGATTGCAGGTAATCACTATCTGATAAACCTCCCTGACCAGCTGCTCCGCCAAATCAAACGCCCCGATGCTTTCCGGGCTGTCACCGCTGCGGGCAAAGGACACCAGCACTGTCGGCAGGTCAGGCTGCAAGAACTGATAAGGTGCAGATACGATATCAGTGGTAGCGAAGGAAAGCACATCCCTGCCCAGCTTTTGCCTGATATATGGCGCAATAATATCTCCTGCATAAGCGGAAGTGCCTGCGCCGGTAAAGATGATGCGCAAATTCTTCTTTGCCAGAAGCGGCTCGATAAATGCCTCAATCCTTTCAGCCTGCTGCTGCACTGCAGACAAGGCCTCCTCCCAGACCTCAGGCTGCTGGCAGATTTCCTCAGCAGTACAAAGACCTCCTCGTTTTTTCAATTCGTCATCAGATAAATTCCACGGATTCATGTTACCCCTCCTAAATTGGTAATGATGTACGTACCAGTTTTTATATGAAAACACCGCAGTGCGGCATTTCCTGCCCCTGTGCGGCAGCCGGAAGGCACCGGCTGCCAATCATCCTGCTTTCTCCGGCTATTATTTGTTCAGCCGGACTGAATAAATCATCTGGTCTCCCCTTGCCATGCTGACAGTGTACTCTATCACGCTGTCCCTCTCAAAAGTAAATCTCTCTATCTTGAGGCTGGGCAGGGATTTCTTGATATTTAAAAATTTTGCCGTATGGTCATCAGTCATAACCGCCTGGAAATTCTCCTCGGCAAAGGTAAACTCCACGCCATACTTATGGGAAAAAATATCGTACATGGCATTCTGCTCCAGCATTTCCCGGGTAAGCCCGGCAAAACGTGCCACCGGCACATAGCTTATCTCTATCATGACAGGCTTATCATCTGCCAGGCGCAGCCGCTGGAAGCAATACACCCTTGTTCCCTCTTCCGTGCTCAGCTTCTGAGCCAGGCACCTGTCACAGGCCAGCTCCTCAAAGCTGAGTACCTTGGAGGAGGGAACCTTGCCCATTTTTTTCATCTCCGAGGTAAAGCTGTAAAACTTCAGCAGCTCCTGATTGAGTTTTTTTGGCGAAACAAAAGTACCCTTGCCGTGAATCTTATATATGTAGCCCTGCTGCTCCAATTCCAGAAATGCCTGCCTGACAGTGGAACGGCTCAAACCATAGTTGTTGCACAATTCCCTTTCAGAGGGCAGCCTTTCATCCACCTCCAGCTTGTGGCTTTCAATGGCGTCAATAATCTGCTCCATAAGCTGATAATAAAACGGCAGCTTGCTTGCCTTGTCTATCCCCTTCATCTTGCCTCTCTCCCTCTATCCCTTAAAAGTGGTACGTACCACTCTCTAGACATAATATAAATTATTTTTCCTGGTTTGTCAATCATTTTATCACAATTCTTCCAAATTTTTGCCTTCAAAAGAAAAAGACCTACAGAACGATACGCCTTATCGCTGCTGCAAGCCTCTTTCAACACGCAATCAGTCTAAAATATAAATCTCCACTACCTGCCTGCCGAAGTACAGGGCTTCCTCATGGGTATCAAAGGCAATATCAATGGTATTGCCCTGAATGTTCCAGCCGATATCCTCTGCCACCGCATCACCATAGTCAGGAATATAGACATTTGTACCAATCGGGATGTAATTCGGATCAACCGCTATCACCCCTCGCCTCAGGGGTGTCCCCGATGCCGTATACTTGCCCATGCCCGGATCCTGAGGGCTGTAGGCATAAGCATTTACCGTCACAACCCTGGCATGGCTCAAATCATGCCTATGCGCCACAGGACGCAGCTTTCGCATGGTCATAGGACCTGCTATCCCATCAGCCTCCAGATGATGGGCATGCTGAAATGCCTTGATCGCCTCCACCGTTGCCTCATCGCAACGGCCATGAATTTCTGCTTTATAGTAACCCTTTTCCTTTAACAGTGTCTGAACTTCCTCTACATACCGGCCTTCATCACCGGCCTCCACCATCGCACCATGGGCAGAAGCAACCGAGGCAAAAAATACCATCAGCAACCCCGCCAGAACGCAAAAACTGAGCTTGCCAAGTCTCACAAAACCACTCTCCTTTATTTTTTCAGATTCTTTCAGATTTATTCCATTTTATCATGCCTGAAAAAACGTGTCAAAATTTCTAAATGTTTGTTCAATTAGCAAGTCTCAAAATGCTCTCACGCCTATGAAAGAAGAAATTTCCTGCTCAAATCAGCCCATGCTCAAGACAATAATGATAAATCCCATCCTCGGACACCTTGCCGCAAACATCCCTGGCAATGGCCTTCAAATCATCGGAACCGTTGCCCATGGCAATGCCGTTATCCACCACCTGGAACATTTCCAAATCGTTATTGCCATCACCAAAGGCCATGGCATGGGCGCGGTCGATGCCAAAGTGCTCCAGCACCTTCGTCACGCCAACCCCCTTGCCGCCATCAGCAGGCACGATATCCACCGCCCTGTCCCACCAGGCCGCCACCTTGGCATTCTCAGTATCCTTTACCAGCTGCGGCCTTTCAGACAGGTAACCCCCGGACATAATCTGAAATACCTCCTGCCTGGCAACCTCAGCAAAATCAGGGCTTTCCTCGATGCCATGGCCGCCAATCTGGAAAAATGCCAGCAAATCATCATCCAGGCCATTAGCGGCAAACCGCGTCTTGGTTGCCAAAGCGACAGGACGGTTGATTTCCTGGGTATTCTTAATAATCTGCTGCACATCCTTTGTTGACAGGGGATTGCTGAAAATCACCTCATCGTCATTGAAGCAGTAGGAGCCATTGAAGGTCACATAGGCATCAAACCGCACCCCGAAAATATCATACAGCAAAATCGGTGACCTGCCGGTGGCAATGCAAATCTTAATGCCATTCTCACGCAACCGCTTAAAGGTCTCCTTCATCCTGTCAGACACAGTCTTGGTGTCCATGTCAAAAACTGTTCCGTCAATGTCAAAAAACGCAATCTTGATATCCTTCATAAAAAACCTGCCCCTCTAAATTTTCAATAATACATAATAATTTGGCTATGGCTCCAATTCAATTTGCTACACAGCGTGTAGCAAATCTCACGAGCAGAATATGCCAAATCTAAATCTATATTCGTATCTGACAAAAGAAAAGCGCCAACCTTGCAGCTGACGCTTCCCAGTCTGCTAACAACTCAGTTAGCGATAATTCTTCTCCCACATGTGCTGTGTGTGCAGCAGATGCTCCGCCTTTTCCGAAAGAGGCGTCTCCAAAAACTCCTTGTACAGCTTCTGTACCTGAGGATTTTCGTGGGAACGGCGCAGCTTGCGCTCCTTGTCCAGCTCATAGAGGCGTTCACCGCGCTTCGGTGCCCATTCAGCTTCCTCATGGATAGGCTGTCCGCCACCGCCTACGCAGCCTCCCGGGCATGCCATGACCTCAACAAAGTCATAGTGAGCCTCTCCGCTCTGAATCTGCTGGATAACCTCCTCCGCATTCTTCAGTCCGCTGACAACGCAGGTCTTCAGCACCTTGCCGGCAATCTCAAACTCGGCAGTGCGTATGCCACCCAGGTTGATGGCATTGTCACGCCCCTCAGTACGGGTATCGCGAACCGACTTGAAGGCATCCTCATCAGCTTCCTCCCCTGTTACCACCTTGTAGGCAGTGCGGAGAGCAGCTTCCATCACGCCGCCGGTAACACCAAAAATAGCACCTGCACCGGTGCCATCACCGATTGGCGAATCAAACGGCTTTTCCTTCAGGCCCCGCGGGTCAATATGCTCCGCCCTCAAAAGGCGCACCATCTCACGGGTAGTCAGCACATAATCCACATCCTGATAGCCACTGGCATTCATGGATTCCAAAGCAGCCTCACGCTTCTTGGAAACGCAAGGCATAATAGCGATAGAGCAGATATTTTCCGGGGCAACCCCTGTCTTTTCCGCGAAATAAGTCTTGATCAGGGCACCGAAAATCTGCTGAGGGCTCTTGGTAGTGGACAGCTGCCCCAAAAGCTCCGGGTGATACATGGTAAGGTAAGAAACCCAGCCAGGACAGCAGGAGGTAAACATCGGCATCTGCTTCTTGGAACGCAGCCGCTCCAAAAGCTCATTGCCCTCCTCCATGATGGTCACATCAGCTGAGAACACGGTATCCAGCACATAATCAAAGCCAATGCGCTTCAGGGCTGCCACCAGCCTGCCCTCAGTATCAATCCCCGGCTCCACGTCATTGCGCTCCAGCCAGGCAGTGCGTACTGCCGGAGCAATCTGCACCACGGTGACCTTATCCGGGTCTGCCAGGATATCATAAATAGCCGGCAAATCATTGCGTTCCTTCAAGGCACCTGTCGGGCAATGGGTAATGCACTGGCCGCACAGGGTGCACTTCGCCTGAGAAATCGGCATATTGTCCACGGTGCTGATATTGGTATACGCACCAGTATTCTGCACATCCCAGATATCGCATCCCTGTACCTTGCTGCAAATCTGCAAACAGCGCATGCACTTGATGCATTTCTTGGAATCCCGGATCAGCGGAAAATCATTGTCCCAGGCCTGCTCCGTTACCTGCCGCTCAAAAGGCAGGTCATAAATGCCCAGATGACCGGCCAGGGTCTGCAACGGACAGTTGCCGGAGCGCACGCAGGTAGCACACAGGCAGTCATGCTGGGACAGGATCAGCTCCACATTGGATTTTCTCACGCTTCTAGCCTTGGCAGAGTTGGTGAACACTACCATGCCCTCGCTGACAGGGGTGGAGCATGCTGTAACCAGCTTGTCCTTGCCCTGAATCTCCACCACGCAGACCTTGCAGGCAGAAATCTCATTTATACCCTTCAGAAAGCAGAGATGAGGAATGTAAATCCCCAGCTTCTTGGCTGCTTCCATTATGGTAGTTCCTTCCTCCACGGAAAGCTCAATATCATCAATCTTCAATTTTACCATCTGAGTCTGCGGCCTCCCTTCAGAGCAGAGAATCCATACTTATCACAGCGCAGGCACCTGCCAGCCTCCTGGCATGCCTCCTGCTCGCTCATGCAGAGCTCCATCGGCTCAAAGCTCTGCTTGCGGATACCTGCCTCCTCCTCAGCCAGCTGCACCTTGCCGCAAGGCACCTTGTCTGCCAGGTCAGGCTCAGGAATCTGCACATCGCAAGAAATAATATGCTTGTAGCCCAGATATTCATCAATATTGGCAGCTGCCACCTTGCCGGCAGCAATCGCCCTGATAACGGTAGCAGGGCCGGTAGCGCAGTCACCACCGGCAAAGATACCGCCGGCATTCTGCACCTCGCCAGTCATAGCCGCAGCAATAGCCCCCCGCTGGATGCTGATACCGGCATCCTCAAAGGACTTGCTGTCAATGCCCTGACCAATAGCTACTATGATAATATCGCACGGAATCCTCATCAGAGGCACATCTGCATGGATAGGCCGGGCTCTGCCCCAGGCATCAATCGGGCCGATAATCTGCGGCTCAACCCAGAGAGCAGTCACGTTGCCATTCTCATCCGCCTCAATGTGGTGAGGAGCCTTCAGGCCATAGAGCTCCGCACCCTCGGCAATGGCACCCTCTACCTCCTCAGGCAGGGCAGTCATATCCTTCTGGCGGCGCCGGTAGGCGATGCCCACCTTCTTGGCACCCAGGCGGATAGCGGAACGGGTGCAGTCCATAGCTACGTTGCCGCCGCCGACAACCACAACCTCCTTGCCGGTAAAGTCAGGCATATCGTCATCGCCAATCCGCTTCAAAAGCTCAACTGCGGAGATGACGCCCTTGGCATTTTCCCCTTCAATGCCAATCTTCTTGTCAGTATGGGCACCAATGGCAATATAGATAGCATCGTACTCATTGTTCAAGGTCTTGAGGGAAATCTCGCCTTCGCCCTCGCCAATCCTCGTATTCAGGTGCACCTCTACGCCTGTACTCAGGATTGCCTGCAAGTCCTCGTCCAATCTCGCCCGTGGAAAACGATAATTCGGAATGCCATATCTCAGCATGCCGCCCAGCTTCTTCTTTTCCTCGAAGACCACCGCATGATGCCCCATCAGCTCAAGATAATAGGCAGCCGAAAGGCCGGAAGGGCCGCCGCCGATAATCGCCACCTTTTTCCCGGTGCTCTCGCACTTCTCAGGCACAGGCACCGTATCTGCATGGGCATGATCAACAGCCATGCGCTTCAAGCCGCGGATGTTGACGGACACATCAATCATGCTGCGGCGGCAGCGGGCCTCGCAAGGGTGCTCGCAAATCAGGGCGCATGCCGTAGGGAACGGATTATCCTTGCGGATAAGGCGCACTGCATCAGCATAACGCTTCTCCCCCACCAGGGAAATGTAGCCAGGAATATCCACTTTGGCAGGACAAAGTGCCACACATGGAATAGCATGCTGGGCATGCACGGAGCAGCAGCCCTCCTTCACATGGTGCTCATAATCCTCCCGGAAGCCATCGAAGCCTGCCACCAGCATGTGGGCAGCCTCATAGCCGATGGCGCAATCAGCACTTGCCTCGATGTTCTTTGCCGTCTTCTCAATCAAGGCCAGGGTTTTCATGGTTGCCTTGCCACTGAGCACATCCTCCAAAAGATGCTGCAGCTGGGTCAGCCCCACACGGCATGGCACGCACTTGCCGCAGGTCTGCGCCTGGCAAACCTTCAAGAAGGACAGCTGCAAATCCACCGGGCACAAGCCAGGCGGCGAGGCAATGATGTGTCGCTCCAAATCCTTGTACAGCTTCTCCACCGTCAGCTGCACCCGGTCCGGAGTCTCTACTTTTAATCTACTCATACGCTTCTCTCCACAACACACAAATGAATACTAAATCTTTTACCCGTGCAATTATTATATCATAAATCAGAAGATGTTGCACAAATTTCAAAAGCCTTGGAACTATTATTCAATGCATATTCATAGAATACAAACTTCTCATCTCTTAATCCAGGAACAATTGTATAAACAATTTGGGAGAATTACACAATATTCCCTCTCAAGCAAACTTTCTTGCCACAAAAAGCAATACCATATTTCCAGACCTTCTTCACCTGTCTCTTTTCAAATTCAGCAATATAAGACAGTTCCTCAATCTGTGCCAGTGCTTCCTTAGCTTTTGCCTCCAGCTGAGCTTCGTCAGAGGCCCGCTTGAATTCCAATATTACCCCGTAATTCCGCCTATCTATCGGGAACAATGCCAGGTCAAACCTGCCGTAGCCGCTCTCCCGGTTCGACTCAGCTATGTGAGTATTCTTTAGCAAGACACAAAACCCAAGCATCATGCCATGATAAAAGCTCTCACCATTGGATGCATCATGATAGCTCACACAATTCCGCAGTATGCGGTTTAAATCTGCCTCAAACAATCTTTGATTGCCTTTCAGCATTTCCTCCATCATGTTAATAACATCACTGACACCACCATACCCAGTGAGATTTTGGGCAATCTCGCGAGTAAACAGCTGCATGATTTCCAGATTTGGTATCTGCAAATCCAGAGTCTTTCCCAATGCACCCGATTGGATATTTGTACATTTCAGATACCCGGTTGTCAACAGCATTGTATATAAATCATCTGCATTATTGCCAATTTCATCATATATGACACTATCCTGCAAATTCTTTCTTACCTTATTGCCTGCCATCAAGGACTGCAATTCTCCACGTCCTCTATCATCAAGCCTTCCCAGCATATACTTTATGATTCCGTTAGACGAGGTATTGACCCAATAGGCATCTGCCACGCAGCCCTCCTGAAAATACTGCAGCACCGACCAAGGATTGTAAATATCAGCACCGCAAAAATCATAGCCATCATACCATTCTTTTAACTCGGGCAGTTTATCCTCACAACCTAAATCAGCAGCCATTTTTGCCACTTCTGCACCTGTAAAGCCAAAAAAATCGTTGTAATTCTGAGATAAAACAGAACACACTCTGAGATTATTCAAGCCACTGAAAATACTCTCCTTCGCCACACGCAATACACCGGTCAGCACCGCAAACTCCAGTGCATCATTGCCCTTTAATGCTTCACTATAAAACTGGCGCATAAATTGAATTAATTCATCATAAAAGCCATTTTCCCAGGCATGCTGTATGGGTGCATCATATTCATCTAGCAAAATTATCGGCTTGGTGCCATAATGCTTGTACAGCATGTCAGCCAGAGCCCCAAGGCTCAAAATCAAATCATCATAGGTGCAGTGTTCCCTTCCATGACGCACTCTCACATAATATTCCTTTTCATCAGCGGTCAAGGCCTGTGATGCTTCTAAAAAAGCATATTTTCTATACAATTTGGCAATAATAGCCTTCAAGATAGCAAATGTCTTTTCAAAATCACCGGCAGCGGCTGTTTTCATCTGCAAAAATATCACTGGATATCTTCCCTGATGCTGCATATATTTTTCCCCTGCCTGGCTAATCCTCAGCCCGGCAAACAAATCCCTGCCATCCGAATTCACATCAAAAAACTCCTGCAGCATCCGCATGTTCAAGGTCTTGCCGAACCGCCGCGGACGGGTTATCAACGTCACCTTGTTTTTGTTATCCAGCAATTCCTTTATAAAATTTGTCTTATCTACAAAATAATATCCCTTCTCAACCAATTCCCTGAAATTATCTACCCCTACCGGCATTACATACATACACGCCACCACCTTTATACCTTAATAACTTAAACTTCCCACATCGTAAAATGGTGTAGTTCCTTGAAAACTGTATATTTCA
>JBJDWY010000112.1:0-7893 GCA_051866255.1 Anaerovibrio sp.
GCAAGGCAACCTGCTATTATAAGCAGAGTTGTTTGCACTGTACGTTTATACAGTGGTTGGCAGTTGCAAGTTTCGTCAGCCTCCCGGCTCCCCTTTTCAGCTTTTTCGTAAAGTTAGATTGATTACCTTGGTAGCGTACAGCAGAGTATAGTTGATAACTATGTGCATATCTGTTCAGACACAAAGAGGGACAGGTGCGGCATGTACCCAAAGAAAACCTTGAGTGCAGCCTCGCTTCTTAGCGAGTGCGAGCGTAAGCGATGCAGGAGCTTAGAAGCGCGAGGCTGTGCTAAGAGCGAGAGCGAGTTTTCTATGGGTACTGCCGCTACCTGTCCTTTTTAAATGTCTGAACAGAGTCCGCGAACTATCAAACTACATCATCAGTATGTGCACTAAGTAACGATCAACCACTACGACAAACTGAAACTTGCAATTTATAATGATGGGATACTCAATTAGAGTCTGAACGGAGCCGGCAAAAATAAATTCAGGACATGCTCAAAAGCAGTGAGCTTTATTACAAAAAATGAATAATCTTTCAATAAATTGTAACATTGTTTAAAATATGAAAAAATGCTGAAAATAAGTATTGACTTTACATAGGACTTTTTGCATAATGTATGTAGGTACATTGCGCAAAAAAACCGATATGTCTCTTAGGGGGGGACATCAGAGGCTGACAGGTTATTGGCGATGAGAGAAAGAGGGTGAATGGGTGACAATAGAGGATATGATACCTGTCCCGGCGGTGGACAGGCAAAAGGTAATTCAGTCCCTGGGGGGAATTTATACATCCATGTACTACATAGATTTGGCAGCCAATCATTTTGTGGAGCTGACTTCGGCAGCCAATGTGCATGAGCGCATCGGTGCAGCCGGTGATGTCCGTGAACGGCTGGACTACTTCTGCCATCACATGGTGGAGCCGCAGTATATGGAGGAAATGCTGGCGTTTGTGGATTTGTCCACCCTCAGCCAGCGGCTGCAGGGAAAGCGGATTGTCTCCAAGGAATATCTCAGCACAGTCCAGCTGTCACCGGAACAGGGCGGGGCACCTGTGTGGACTGAGTGCGCCTTTATCGAGTGTGACAGGGATGCCAGGGGGGAGCTTTCCCATGTGCTATTTACCACCCAGACCATTCACGGTGCCAAGCTGCAGCAGCTGGAGGCTCAGAGCCGCCTGGCACATACCAATGAGGAGCTGGAAAATCTTTTGGAGGCCATGCAGGTGGCCTATGATGCAGCAGAGGAAGCCAACCGCGCCAAGAGCAATTTTCTGTCCAACATGTCCCACGATATCCGCACCCCCATGAACGGCATCATAGGCATGACTGCCATTGCTGCCACTCACATTGATGACAAGGAAAGGGTTATGGACTGCCTGCAGAAAATCAGCCGTGCCAGCAAGCACCTTCTGAGCCTCATCAACGAGGTGCTGGACATGAGCAAGATTGAGTCCGGCAAGGTGGAGCTGGCAGAGGATGAGTTCCGCCTGTCGGATCTGGTGGACAACCTGCTGAACATGATGAGCACCCAGATAAAGGAGCACCATCACCACATCCATGTGAATATCGTGGATGTGGAGCACGAGGATGTTGTGGGAGACAGCCTGCGGCTTCAGAAGGTGTTCACAAATCTTCTGAGCAATGCGGTGAAGTACACTCCGGATGGGGGAGATATCCACCTGACGATTACGGAAAAGCCTTGCCATCAGGCGAAGCTGGGCTGCTATGAGTTTGTCTTTGAGGATAACGGCATCGGCATGACGCCGGAGTTTGTGGCACGTATTTTTGAGCCTTTTGCCAGGGCAGCTGATGAGCGTGTGAGCAGGGTGCAGGGCACCGGGCTGGGGATGCCTATCAGCCGCAACATTGTCCGCATGATGGGGGGAGATATCCGGGTGGAGAGCACCCTGGGACAAGGCTCCCGCTTTACGGTGACTATTTTCCTGAAGCTGCAGGAGGGCTATCAGGTGGATTATGAGCGGTTCATTGATCTGAATGTGCTGGTGGCGGATGATGACGATATGAGCCTGGAATCCTGCTGCCACATTCTCCACGAGCTGGGCATGAAGGCGGATGGCGTGACCGGCGGCAGCGAAGCTGTGGCCCTGGTTACAGAGCGCCATCAGCAGGGGGAGGATTATTTCGCCTGCATCCTGGACTGGCAGATGCCGGGCATGGACGGGGTGGCAACCGCCCGTGCCATCCGGCAGAGGATCGGGGGAAATGTGCCGATTATCGTCATCTCTGCCTATGACTGGACGGATATAGAGCAGGAGGCAAGGGCAGCCGGGGTGGATGCCTTTATCAGCAAGCCCCTGTTCCGCTCCCGCCTGGTGAAGACCTTCAGCCACCTGCTGGGGGACGAGGAAAGGGTGGCGGAGGCGGCTCCCGATGAGCCCCTGTCAGGGCTTATGGCACTGGATTTGTCAGCGTACCGTGCCCTTTTGGCAGAGGATAACGACATGAATGCGGAGATTGCCATGGAAATCCTGGGCATGACCGGCATGGAGATAGAGAGAGCGGCAGATGGCGCCCAGGCGGTCAGCATGCTGATGGAGCGTGAAGACGGCTACTATGATATTGTCTTTATGGATATTCAGATGCCGAGGATGAACGGCTATGATGCAGCCAGGGTAATCAGGACGGCGGACAGAGGCTACTGCAAGCAGGTTCCGATTATTGCCATGACTGCCAATGCCTTTGCGGAGGATGTGCAGGCGGCGAAGACCGTGGGCATGAACGAGCATACTGCCAAGCCGCTGGATTTGAAGAAGCTGGAGCGGATTTTGCGCAAGTGGCTGGATGTATGAAATATGGGGGAATTAGACGCTGGTTTGCGGAAAATCCATATAGAATAGGGTAGGAATACAGAGAGGGGAAAAAGATGACAAGGAAGCTGAATGGAAATGTCTGTGTGTATATTGCGGCAAGCGTGATATTTTTGCTGTCCCTGCTGCTGACGGGCTGCGGCAGCGAGGATGTGCCCAAGGCGGCAAACGGCAAGGAAAAGGTGACTATCGCCCTGTGGGGCAACGACCTTCTGGAAAACTATGCACCCTATCTGTGCAAGAAATTCCCGGATGTGGAGTTTGAGTTCGTGCTGGCCACCAATTCCATTGATTATTACCGTTATCTCAATGAGCATGAAGATTTGCCGGACATTATGACAGTGCGGCGTTTTTCCATGCGTGATGCCATGGCCATGAAGGATGTGCTGTATGATTTGAGCAATACGGATTTGGCGGATATCTACTACGGCACGTACCTGGACAACTATACTTACAGCGATGGCACTGTGAACTGGCTGCCGGTGTGCGCCGAGGTGGATGATATTATTGTCAACAAGACACTGTTCGAGGAAAACGGCATACCGTTGCCGACGGATTATGCTTCCTTTGTTGCGGCCTGCCAGGCCTTTGAGGCGAAGGGCATTATAGGTTTTCAGCCGGATTATGGGCAGGATTACTGCTGCATGGAGGTCTTGCAGGGCTTTGGCGTAGAGCATCTTTACTCCATGGCTGGCAGGGAATGGCGGCAGAAGTATGAAAGCGGCCAGACGGATCAGCTGGATGAAAAGGTGTGGCTGCCTGTTTTTGAGCGTTTTTTTGACTTGAAGGAAAAGACCGGCATTCCGCCGGAGGCAACAGGGGACATGAACTTTGTGCAGAAAGCCAGGTTTACCGAGGGCAAAATGGCTATGTACCGGGGCACGGGCAATGACCTGATTACCTTCCCGGGCAGGGCGGGCAAAAATGATGAGGTTATCCTGATGCCTTACTTCGGCACTACCAACAAGGATGACTGGTATCTGACCTATCCGGCATTCCAGGTGGCAGTTGCCAAGAAGGGCATGGAGAAGCCGGAGCGCAGGAAGCTGATTCTGGAGATTATGGAAGCCATGCTGAGTCAGGAGGGACAGAACAATATCTCTCACGGCAAGAACATGGTGTCCTATACCAAGGATGTGAAGCTGGAGCTTCTGCCTGAGCTGGACAACCTGCGTCCTTATATCGAGGAAAACAAGATGTACATCCGGCTGGCTTCCTCCGATATGTTCCGAGTGTCCAAGTCCGTGGTGCAGGATATTATCAAGGGGCAGCTGAAGACGCCTCAGGAGGCTTATGATGCCTTTAACGCCCGGATGAATATGAGCCCGGAAGATGAGCCGGTGGTGGTGCATATTGACAAGGGATACTCCCACGAGTTTACCAGTGAGCATGGCAACCAGGCGGCTTCCGCCATTTACAACACCATCCGCAAGAAGCTGGGTGTGGACATGGTTTTCGTGCAGTCCTGCTATGTCAGCGGCGATATTTATGCCGGGGATTACACGGCGAGGGAGCTGAGCTATCTTACCCACACGGATGCGGCCTGGCCTATGCTGGTGCGGATGACCGGGGCGCAGGTCTATGAGATGATCGAAAAATCCTTTGCCCTGAAGAACGGCTATGGGGTGGTCAGCAATGACAGCACCATGTATACAGCCAGCGGCTTTGAGATGGATATTTCCCGGACGGATGATGGCGGCTACCGGCTGAACAAGCTGACCAGGAACGGCAGCGACCTGGACAGGGAGGCGGTGTACACCCTTATCCTGATGGGTGACCGCAACTGGACCAATCAGCTGGTTATCAGCAAGATGGGCATTACGGATTACAGCTATGATGTGGACAAGTGCGATGTGCAGCTTTATGACCATCTGGTGAAGGAAGGAAAGAAGCTGGAGGAGCCTACGGATTATATTACGATACATTAAAAGTTGATGGAGCGATGCTGCCCCTTTGAGTGGCGATGCTGATGTAAGGGAGGCTGTACGATTGAAATTGAATTTGCGGATGTTCATGAAGGACAATGTATCAGGACATATTGTACCGGTGCTGTTCTCTATTATATTGGCATTTGCCCTCATCGGGGGCGGTATCCATATCAGGTCCTTTATGATGGAGCAGATGGTAAATGAGCGTTCCACCCAGCTGGAGGAGCTGATAGGTCAGATCAGGCTGAATATGCGGTACGGGCTGAACGCCCACTGGAATCTGGTGGCAGGGCTGGATGAGGCCTTTCACCGCAATCACTATGCAGGCAGCCAGGAGCTGGTGGCAGGCATCAGTGATTTGGAGGGGAAATTCCGGCTGGATTTGTACGGCAGCCGGATCATGCTGCTGGAATCTACCGGTGCCGTCTATACCCGGGATGGAGATATGGGTATCTGGGATGACATAAAGTTTATTGCAGACGGCAGCAGCAGCCATACCTTCGTGACGGACACCAGCAACGTGGAGGGAACCTATCTGGCCTTTGCCCAGAAGCTGGATACGCCTATCATCACCGACAGCGGCAGGGTTTTTACCCACCTGATTTTGCTGAAGGATATTGCCACGGTGAAGAAATACTACACTACCGAGTCCTTTGGCGGCCATGCTGCCACCTATATTATCCAGCGGAACGGCACGCTGGCGTATTATGATGCAGACGAGGATGATATTATCGGTGCCAGGAATATCTACAAGGCACTGGGCGAGGCAAAATATGTGCGGGGCAGGGATTTTGGCCAGGTGAAGGAAGCTTTGGCGGAAAATGGCATTGCCACCGCCAACATCATGCTGAATGAGACGGAGTATTATTACTGCCTGATGCGGATGAAGGCTTATGATATCACCCTGATGATTCTGGTTCCGGCGGAGTATGTGGCGGTCAGCACCCTGAACATGCTAGACTCCACTTTCAAGGTGCAGATGGGCTTTATGATTATCATTCTGGTGCTGATTGCCCTGGCGGCAGTGAGCGCGGTCAGGATGCAGCGCAGCAGCCAGCTGGTGAAGGTGGAGCAGGAGGCCAATCATGAGCTGAACAGGCTGAGGATTGCGGCAGAGGATGCCCTTCATGTGGCAGAGGCGGCCAACAAGTCAAAGAGCGTCTTTTTGTCCAACATGTCCCATGATATCCGCACGCCGATGAATGCGGTTATCGGCTTTGCCACCCTTGCGCTGACCAATATTGACCAGCAGGACAAGGTAAAGGATTATCTGGCAAAGATTTTGTCTGCCAGCAACCATCTCCTGAGCCTGATTAATGATATTCTGGATATGAGCCGCATCGAAAGCGGCAAAATCCATCTTGATGAGACCGAGGCGAATTTGTCCGATATGCTCCACGACATCAAGGACATTATCGGCGGCCAGGTGCACAGCAAGTCCCTGGAGCTCTACATGGATGTAATCGATGTGACTGACGAGGATGTGTACTGCGACAGGACCAGGCTTAACCAGGTGCTTTTGAACCTCCTGTCCAATGCCATCAAGTTTACGCCGCCGGGAGGCACTGTGTCAGTGCGCATCGCCCAGCTGCACGGGGCTGCCGAGGGCAAGGGCATGTACGAAATCCGGGTGAAGGATAACGGCATCGGCATGAGCCAGGAGTTTGCGGCAAAGATTTTTGAGCCATTTGAAAGGGAGCGTACCTCCACTGTCAGCAAGATTCAGGGGACGGGCCTGGGCATGGCCATCACCAAGAACATCATTGACATGATGGGGGGCACTATCCAGGTCATCACTGAGCAGGACAAGGGCACGGAGTTCGTCATCAGGCTGGAAATGCGCCTGCGCTCTGCCAAGAAGACCAGTTTCCGTATTCAGGAGCTGGAAGGGCTGAAGGCTCTGGTGGTGGATGATGATTTCAACACCTGCGACAGCGTTACCAAGATGCTGGTGAAGGTGGGCATGCGCTCCGAGTGGACCATGTTCGGTAAGGAGGCGGTGCTCCGGGCAAGGCAGTCCATTGAGCTGGACGATGCCTTCCATGTGTATATCCTTGACTGGCGGCTGCCTGATTTGAACGGCGTGGAGGTGGCGCGGCAGATTCGCGCTCTGGGTGACAATACGCCGATTATTATCATGACGGCCTATGATTGGAATGATATTGAGGACGAGGCACGGGCTGCAGGGGTAACGGCTTTCTGCGCCAAGCCGATGTTTATGTCCGATTTGCGTGATTCCCTGCTGACAGCCCTGGGGCAGCAGAGGGAGCATCAGCAGGCAGCGGATGTGATGGCGCGAGGCAGCCAGGTCAGCTATGAGGGCAAGAGGCTGCTTCTGGCAGAGGATAATGAGATGAACCGGGAGATTGCCTGTGAAATACTGGGGGACTACGGCCTTCTGGTGGAGACGGCGGAAAATGGTGCCGAGGCTGTGGAGATGGTGGCAAAATCCCAGCCGGGCTATTATGATATGGTGCTGATGGATATCCAGATGCCTGTGATGAACGGTCATGATGCTACTATGCGCATCCGTCAGCTGGCGGACAAGCAGCTGGCAGCTATACCTGTAGTTGCCATGACTGCCAATGCTTTTGATGAGGACAGGAAGGATGCGGAAAAGCATGGCATGGATGGGTTTATTTCCAAGCCGATCAACATGAAGGAAGTTACGGAGGCACTGTCTAAGTTCCTGCGTGATTAGTTATGAAAAGTGTAAAAATTATTGACAGGCAGGGCATTCAATCACATAATAAGAGTAGTTGCGGAAAGTCTATACCGGCATATTTGGGGGATGTCCTGTCAGACATGGCAAAACGATGAGATAGTATAATGTGAAGCTGATGTAAGTTTGGGGAGAAAGGAAGGGTATCGTGAAGAAGATTTTAATTGCCGATGATGTTGAGTTTAACCGCGACGTGCTGGGGGAGATATTTGGCGAGCAGTATGATATTCTGGAAGCGGCTGATGGTGAAGAGGCCATTGCCTGCATTCAGGAAAATTTTGAAAAGCTGTCATTGATTTTTCTGGATCTGGTCATGCCGAAGCAGAGCGGCTTTGATGTGCTGGAGTATATGAAGAGATATGGCTATCTGGAGCTGGTGCCTGTAATTATCATCACGGGGGAGGCCACCT
>JBJDWY010000113.1:0-7715 GCA_051866255.1 Anaerovibrio sp.
AGCGGTAAAGGAGATTATCAGGATATGCCGTGATAGAAATCTTCTGAAGGAATACTTGAGTGAACGCGAAACGGAGGTTGAAGAGATTATGCTTACATTGTTTGACCAGGAACATGTTTGGAATATTGAACGCAATAATATAAGATTGGCAGCCTTGGAAGAAGGAATTATGCAAAATAAAACTCAGACAGTATTAAAAATGTTCAGGCGTAATATGCCTGTTGAGGATATTGCCGACATCAGTGAATTATCTGTAGAGGAAGTTAATGATATATTAAAAAAAGCTATGGTTATACACTGATTATGACATCAATTACCTGAAACGTCAGAAGCAGTTATGTTGCCGCCTGTGTCCTTATTGTCCATGCTGTCCGCCTTATAAAATAAGCGTTGCAGTGCGTAGATATGGGCATTTTATGTACATGGACAGTGCGGACAATATGGACACATTGTTATAAGACTGGTATTACAGACGATTTTGGTACATTCATGCTAATATAAAAAATTTTAGTTGTATACTATATATGTGATAGTTATCCCCCTGTTGCGTTATGCAGCAGGGGATATTTTTATGTGGAGGTGAGTGTAATGGATACGGATACTGCAAAGACGGTTGCAGAAGCAGCTGCTAAGTTATTGATTTGGTTGTTAAGCGATACTGAAAAATAATGTTATTTGATTGGAGGATTATCATGAAAACAGGAAGAACATTGGAACAGTTGGGTGCAGAGTTGCAGAGGCAGAGAAAGGCCCGTCAGGATTTTGTGGCAGATACACGTTATATGGAGTTCAAGGCAGATGAAAAAGGTGCTGTGATTACATTGCGCATCAAGGGTAATAATCATACCTTCGGTATCAGTGAGCTGGCGCATCAGCAGATTGCCAGCCGCTTGCAGATTCCATACCGCTATTATCAGAAAATGCAGGAGCAGCAGCCAGCACTTTTGCAGGAAAATGTCAATACATGGCTGCATGATGCACCTGAACGCAGGATGATTCGTACTTTGGATGGAAGCATGAGGGCTTTCCTGTCAGACCGTTACAGAAGGCTGGACAATTTGGAGCTGTGTGCAGCTGTCCTGCCGATAATCAAATCCATGAGTGGTGCTGAGATAAAAAGCTGTGAGGTTACACCAAGCCACATGTACCTGAAAGTAGTAAACAAGCGCATGAAAAGCGAGGTACAGCCAGGTGATGTGGTTCAGGCAGGGTTTGTCATCAGCAACAGCGAGGTAGGTCTTGGCTCAGTAAAGGTTGAACCGCTGATTTATCGTCTTGTATGCAAGAACGGTATGATTTCCAAGGATTTTTCCCAGCGCAAGTATCATGTCGGCAGGCAGGTTGATGGTGATGCAGCCTATGAACTTTATTCAGATGAAACACTTCAGGCTGATGACAAGGCTTTCTTTATGAAGGTACAGGATACTGTAAAGGTTGCGGCAGACAAATCGAAGTTTATGCTGACAGTTGGTAAAATGCGTGAGTCTTTAGGTATCAGGCTGGAAGGAAATCCTGTGGAGGAAGTGGAGCTGCTTGCAGATAGGTTCCAGCTTACGCAGAATGAGCGGGGGGACATTCTCCGCCAGCTTTTCATGGGCGGTGATAACAGCAGGTACGGCCTCTTGAACGCGGTAACAGCAGCAAGTCAGCTGTCTGCAAGCTATGAGAGGGCAACAGAACTTGAACGTATTGGCGGCGAGATACTTTCCCTTCCTGTAGGAAGCAAGGTCTTGAAAATGCGCCGCAGTGATGATGTTGCTGAAGGTATAGTTGAGGAACTGCCTGTTATTCGACCTGTGAGAGCTATTACGGCATAATAACTGTCACAAATGGTATTAGCAGGAGTGTATGTTATATGGAGGAAACATGTTTTTATGGGACGGGGATCATTCTCTGTCCCTGCTTTATTTTGGAGGCAGATTATGGATGAAGCAAAAATTTTTAGTGATGCTGAGATGCTGAAGCTGGCAATGCCGAATATGAAGTCTCCCTATTTGCTACGGGAGTACAGCCTTGCTTCTATGGGGCGCATCAGCATGAAGACTGCCTTTGGCGTTGATTGTGATAAAAAATATGGGGAGATGTTTTAAATGGGCTGCTTTAGCGAGTGTGTAAGCTATGCCAATATCAAGGGGACATTCAGGATATACCAAGGGAATATTTTCCTTACTATCAATAATCCACGGAATGATTCAGTTGTCAGTCTTACCTTGAACCCGATGCAGGTATCTATACTTGGCAGGGCGATGCTAAAGAGTACGGCTGATGTCAGGATTCAGGATTTAGAGGGCAAGCACATCTTTGGTGATATGGAAATAGAATTTATAGAAGAAAAGAAATGTAATGTTAATGATGAACCAGCAGCATAAGGGGGAATGATTATGCCAGTAACTGAATTTATCTGTCCTAATGGACAAAAGGTTGGCGTAGAAAAATGCCTGAAGTCATGTGTACGGGAACAAAGATGTATGTTCCTGCCCACTCTGAGGGCGGTGGCAAAGAGCGTTGACAGGAAGCTGGAGCAGCCTACTGTCACTGAGCTGATTGCGGGAAACAGGGAAACTTACCTGAAGAAGATGACTGGCTATGCCGTATCACCTGAATCAGTTCTGTATGCACTGCAGGGGCAGGGCGTACATGCTGTTCATGACCAGTATGCAGGTGGGGCGATACTCAGTGAGGAACGGCTCCGCGATGATACCACCAGCGGACAGTTTGACCTCTATGGTCAGCTTCTTAGCAGTGATGACGGGGTGCTGGGCGATTTGAAGGTGACAAGCTCCTACAAGATTATGAGGGCGTTAGGCTATTACAGGAAATCCGTAGCAACAGGCGAAGTGTACAAGACAGGTGCTAAAAAGGGGCAGCCCAAGTACCGCCAGCAGATATTTACGGATGGCGTCAGGTTTGTATTTGAATGGGCTGTACAGCTGAATTATTACCGTATGCTTTTGGAGGCGCAGGGATTTGAAGTGCATGAGATGTATATTCAGGCTATCTGCCGGGATTATAATCTCAGGCTGGCTTCTGAAAGAGGGATTGACAGACATATTTATCTGATACCTATAAAGAAGATTTCTGACAGATGGCTGAAGCGTTATTTTGCACACAAGGCAAAGGTACTGCGCAATTCATTGAAAAATCATGTCCTGCCGCCTGTCTGCTCATCAAGAGAAAGATGGCATGACAGGAAGTGCCGTGATTACTGCGAGGTTGCAGCGGTTTGTCCTTATGGAGCAAGGCTCATGGCTGATGCTATGGAAAAAGCTGTATGATTGGAGTGTGATATTGTGGCAAATTATGTAAAAAGCGTATTATATATTGAAGAAAAATACGTTGAGAAGGTAAGCGACTGTTTAAGAAGTGATGAAGCAGATGTTGATTTCAATAATCTCATTCCTATGCCGGACTGGGTGATGAGGGACTGCTATGGCAAGGAGGCTGACTCGTTATCGGCTTATAGATACCTGCATGGCTACAGCATGGATATGAATATGTGCAGCCTGGTGAATATGTATCAGCATAAGGGAGAAAATCTCGATGATGTGATAAGCAGGCTGGAGCGTGAAGGCTATATCGACCTGAAGCTGGGAGAAAGAGCCTTTTTGAACGAGCAGGAGCATGGCGATACATCATGGTATCTCTGGACATTCAAGAACTGGGGGACTAAGTATAATGCTGTGCGTACAGGCTGGAAGAAGAACAAGGTTTACTTTGAAACACCTTGGTCTGCCCCTTTCCCTATCTTTCAGGCACTGGCGGAGAGATTTCCAGATGCGGTAATTGAATGTGTTTATGCTGGCGAAGACATCGGAAACTGTGGTTGCCTTATTTTGAAGGATGGATGCATTGCCAGTGAGTTTTATCCTGAGAGGGATACTGATGAGGCAAAGCGGATTTATAAGGAAGTATGGGAGGTAGATGAGTAATGGAAACTGCAACTATTCAGGAGCGTTCTATCAAAAAAATCAGTGGCAAGCTGGTCAAGGTCATGGAGGATGTAAGCCACATTGCCAAAAACGGCACCAATGAATTTCACAAATATCAGTATGCAACAGCTGCTGATGTGCTGGAGAAGGTAAATGATTCCCTGTGCAGGAACAAAATCTGTTCCCTGGCAAGGGCAGAGCTGGTAAGCCTTGAGCATGTAGTCAATGCCCGTGGCAATCAGGAACATCTTGCAACTGTACGGATGGTGATACGCCTCATAGATACGGAATCTGGTGAATGGGTTGAGATTATCGGGCTTGGCAATGGTCAGGATGGTGGTGACAAGGCTGTCATGAAAGCGGAAACTGCAAGCATAAAGTATGCGTACATGATGGCTTTCAATATCAGCACTGGTGATGATCCGGAGGCAGATAGCAGGACTGACCAGTTTACAGCAGCTCCTGCCCAGGTTTATCCTATGTCTGGTGCAAGACAGGCTGGTTCAGCTGGCAGGAATAATCTGCCTGTAGAAGATGAGGCAAAATCTCCTTCATCCCGTAAGGGGACAGCCTATGCTTGTTTTGATTGCGGTATGCGCATAAGTGAGAAAGTCAAATCTTTTAGTGAGAGCAGATTTGGCAAACCTTTATGTATGGACTGTCAGAAGAACTATGCCAGCGCCTGAACAGGCTTATCGAACCTCTCTTTTTGGGGAGGTTCTTTTTTTATTATGCTATATAAGCATTTTTTTATAAAAAGTTATTTATCGTTAATATTATATAATGGATGATGTTATTGGATAAAGGTAAATAACTTAACATAAATATAATTAATATATATGTAGTAGGTGATGGTATGGTTACTGCTTTTAAATTGACAAAGTCAGCATTTTACGCAGCTGAAGCAGCAGTGTTATTAAATCTAAGTGTACAGCAGGTATATAGACTGGTGCACGGCAAGAAATTGAGGGCGTACAAAGATTACGGCGGAAGGTCGTGGAAAATTCCAGCCGATTCTATAGTGGAATATATGAGGAATAGGCAGGAGGTGGGGGTATCGCAGAAAATAGTCAATATCAATAAGAAGGAGAGAAACTATGTATGAACCTGATTTGAATACTATTATGACAGTTGAAGAAGTTTGTGATTATTTACGTTTGGGAAAGAATTCAGTATACAGTTTATTGAAAAGCGGCAAGCTTCCTTCACTGAAGATTGGTAGAAAATGGTTAGTACCTTACAACTGTTTATGTGAATTTATGCACAGCAATAAAAATAGTTTATGATATTGGTAGAAAATGTGATGCAGATTTTAATTTTGTGTGATACAATGTGCTGCAGATGAAGAAAAGCTTTTGTCCTGTCGTTCCCTTTGTCCTGTGAAAAAACATTGGGGTGTATGCCTTGTGGCATATAAGGCGGCTAGAAAATATAGAGGACAGAGGACGAAATTGGGGGATTTTGTCCTTTTATATGTGACATGGATTTTTATCAAAAACTGCATCACTTTTTGATAAAATTGCTTCGGATATGGTGTTGTTTCGTGTAAGAAAATGTAGTGGGAGCATAATTGTTTTTTATAGAAAAAAAGTTTGCAACTTAGGTGTTACTCTGGATTCCTTAGTTGTTTCTTTAGTCATTAAGCATCGTAAGTGCAGGAGTTAGTAGGGAAGATGGCATATCTCGTGAGCACATGGTGAGCACAAAACCACAAAATGTAGCTGGATTTAGATGATAACACATAAAAAAATAAAAGCTCACAAACGGCGTGGTTACGCTGTTTGCAAGCTTTTTGAGATGATATGGAATGTTCTAAGTGCTTTAGTTGCGCAACTCAAAATCAAGCGTAGTTACCCTACGTGCCGGTTCGAGTCCGGCCTTCGGCACCATTGAAAATACTGGCCTTGCAGAGGTTTCTGCAAGGTCTTTTTTTACGTAAATTTTGGCTGAAAATGCACCGTGAGCACATGGTGAGCACAGGATTTTCCAAATATCTGCAAAATAAATCTCTATGCGTGTATCAAAAACCTGTTGTTTATGTTATAATATCATGTATCTGTTGAAAGGAAACGACGTGGTATGATTTCAAATAACGAGCTGTATGATATTATGTATGATGAAGCTTTCAGGCTGAAAAAGGCGAAGGCATGGCGTATGCTGGATGATCGGGCGATTGTGGCTGTCAGGACCCTGCATGATGGTGTCTGGTTTTGTACCCTGATGGTGGATGAGTATGGTTACCGAAATGGTATATGCGTATATGATGAGCAGAGTGGTGTAAGCGTCCTGCGTCAGATAATGGATTTGAAGGTGGATGAAGAACGCGAAATATATGAGCAGGTAGAGCTGGTTTTGTCTCATTATGGCTATCTAATAGGATTTGCTTCCAAAAGCTCAATAGCAGAAGATCCGGTTGGGGAAGGGACTTTGGATTATTGCAGGCGAAAGAACATCAGGGCAAGGGGCAAGAATTTTTATCCGATGATCAAGGTTTTGCGCCCTCAGCATATACCATGGAAGCTGGAGACGGAGGCTGACCTGCGGATTGTGACGGCAGTAATGCGGGTTTTTGGGCAAATGGACGATGATTTTGTCTGGCAGAATGGCGGGGGCACGCTGGAGAGATTTGATGAAAAGGTTGCAGTGCCTGTTTTTGTAGAAAATGAGGATGGCAGCTTCAGGCTTGGCACCATGCAGCTGCCTCGCTACCGTGAGCTGGAATACAGTAGCCCGGATTGGAATGATTTGCAGGCAGCAAGGCTGAAAAAGGTCAAGAAGACCAGCAGCGTATGGCTGGCAGAGTGCTTTATGATGCTGCAGTGCATTGCCGAAGGCGGGGATGAGCTGGCAGAGGGGGAGTATCCTGAGCATGCGCCTTTTTATCCTGAGAACCTGGCCGTGCTGGATGATGCTACCGGCTCTATTGTCATGATGGAAAGCAGTAGTGAAGATGCAGATTATGAGGTCATTCTGGACAAGCTGTGCAGCGTTATCCTTTCCAATGGAAGGCCGCGGCAGATTATGGTGCGCACCAAAAGGACGGAAAAGTTTTTCAAAAAGCTGTGCCGCAGGCTGGATATCAAGCTGGTTCTGGATGAGGAGCTGCTTGAGCTGAAGGATTTGCGGGATGATTTCATGAGCGATATGAGTGGTATTGACTACATGGATGAGTATGAGGAGGATGACTGCGGAACCTACAATGAAAATTTGCAGCCTGTAGATATTTTGGATGAGGACTTTGAGCGGAAGGTAAATGAGAACTTTACGAACATGGTTAAGTCAGGTGCCTTGTCAGAATTGCCGAATTCAGATTTTGCCGCTGCGGTGGATTTCTTCCTGATTAATGATGGATTGGGCATGGATGTACTGGAATTCATGCGCAAGGAGTATCGCAGGCGCCGCCGGGAGAGAATCATCGGCATGCTGAAATTTGGTGTGTCATCACGGGGGCGGAGAAGGTAGAGGTGCGTGAGAGCGCAACAAATGCGTGGTTTGGAATTTCACCAGCAGGTAGCAGGATACAACGATGGGGAAGCCTACTGTGGATATGGCTGATAAAAGCTTTTCTTCCATAGATGTGATAGCTCCTTTCTTTCTGTTTTTCGTGCCTTATAGCGCAGGTATGTCAGCAACCACGAAAACACGCTCTCGCTCTTAGCACAGCCTCACGCTTCTAAGTTCCTGCTTCGCTTGCGCTCGCACTCACTAAGAAGCGAGGCTGCACTCAAGGATTTTCGTTGGTTTGCTGACATACCTGCTTACAGAGTGATAAATCGTAACAATGTA
>JBJDWY010000114.1:0-32976 GCA_051866255.1 Anaerovibrio sp.
TGGTCTTGGGATTGATTTCCTTCACATCCACGCCTCCTGCCGTGACGATAGCCTCCGCAATAGGCCGCGTGCCGGAAATCACCATGCTGAGCCCCTTCAGCACCTGTGCCAGCCTGTGGCGTTCCTCCCGGGTGACGGTATTCACCATCCGCTCCGGCTCAAGGTAAGCTGCATCCAGCACCGGCTCAATCAGCCGCCCCGGCAGGAGATCCTTCATACCGTTCTTGATTTCCTTGCGCTGATACTTCTCAAAGTCACGCACAAGCCGTGCATCCAGCTGCTCAAGGCTCAGGGCAGGCTTCAAATCTATCTCCAGCTCCAGGAAGCTGCCAGACTCCAGAAGCTGTGCCGCCTGACGGCTCAGGGACAGGATAATAGGGCCGCTGACGCCAAAATGGGTAAACAGCATCTCCCCGAACATCTCCCCGGCCTTTTTGCCATCGGCAAGCAGCGTAGCACGCACATTCCGAAGTGCCAGCCCCTGCAGCTCCTTCACCCAGTCATCCTCTGCCTCCAAGGGCACCAGTGCCGGGAGAGGCTTCACCACATGGTGGCCTGTCTCCGCCGCCCAGCGGTAGCCGTCCCCGGTAGAGCCTGTCCCCGGATAGGAAGCTCCTCCGGTGGCGATAATCACCGCCCTGCCGCAATACCGGCTGCCATCAGCCGTCCTGACGCCTGCCACGCGCCTGACGCCCCCGGCATCATCAGTATCCTCCAGCAAAAGACCTGTCACCTGCTTGCCAGTCACCAGCTTTATTCCCAGCTCATGAAGTCGCAGCACCATGGCATCCACCACGTCGGCAGCCCTGTCGCTGACAGGAAAAACCCTGCCGCCCCGCTCTACCTTTACAGGAACGCCCAGCCCCTGAAAGAACAGCTGCACATCCTCATTGTCATAGGCCTTCAGGCAGCTGTGCAGAAACTTGCCGTTGCCGGGAATATTCTTAATCAGCTCCTGCTTCTCCGCTACATTAGTAATATTGCAGCGCCCCTTGCCGGTAATCAGCATCTTCTTGCCGGCTCTCGGCATCTTCTCCAACAGGGTAACTGATGCACCGTTTTCCGCTGCCTTGATGGCCGCCATCATACCGGCAGGGCCTGCCCCCACCACAACCACGGCATCCGTATTATCTGTATTATCTATGATGCTATCCATATTATCCATGCGATTCATCCGAACTACGACTCCTTGCGCGCATTTCCAGCCGGGTTCCCTGCCGCTGTTCCTGCTATTTTCTTCAGACGGGCAACTTCCTCACCTGTGAGGCTGCGATAGCTGCCCCTTGGCACCCCCTCCAGGGTAAGCCCGGCAAAAGCAACCCGTTTCAGCTCCTGCACCCTGTGGCCGAGAGCCTGCAGCATACGGCGCACCTGCCGGTTGCGCCCCTCGTGGATGGTGAGCTGCACCCGGCACCAGCTGCCGTTATCCGCTCTTTCCAAAAGCTTTGCCCTGGCCGGGGCGGTCATGCCATCCTCCAGCATGATTCCCCGGCAAAGCTTCTTTATGTCCTCCCCGGTCACCATGCCCTGCGCCTTGGCAATATATGTCTTCTCAATCTCATACCTGGGATGCAGCAGGCCGTTCATCAAATCACCATCATTGGTCAGGAGCAGCAGGCCTTCCGTATCATAGTCCAGCCTGCCCACAGGATAGATGTACTCCTGCACCTCCGGCAGAAGGTCTATCACCGTGCGCCGCCCCCTGTCATCCCTGACGGCAGAGATGCAGCGTTTCGGCTTGTTCAGCAAAAAATACAGCTTCTCCTTCGGTGCGCTGATATTCACCCCGTCAATGGCAATCACATCCTGAGCTTCATCTGCCTGAGTGCCCAGCTCCGTGACCACCCTGCCGTTAAGGGTAACCCTGCCAGCCATGATAAGCCGCTCAGCCTCCCGGCGTGAAGCCGCCCCTGCCTTGCTGATGATTTTCTGCAAACGCTCCATTACATCCCCTCACAAAACTCTATTCATCAAATTTCTCAGCTAAAAAAGTTATACAGCATATAGGCTATAGCAGCTGCAATTACGCCCACTGCCACGATGGGAAATGCCACAAAAATCAGGAACCAGATGACAGCCGCTGCTACCAAAGCACCGATTATCCTGTATTTCCACTTCTGCCAGGTTGTCATTCCCTGCCCCATGCCAAAGGTATACACCCTTGGGCCACGGCCTCCGCCATAGCTCCTGAAATTCTGGCGGAAATCCTGGCTGCGATGGCTGTTATCCTCATAGGCCTCGTTAAAGGTCTCGGGACGGCTGCTGCCAGCCTGGCCGTTTCCTGCACCATGTCCAATGCTTTCCTCATAGCTGCAATCCTCTATGGTAATATCGTCGTATTCCAGCCTTTCCTGCCGTGTCATCACACGGACTACCTCACCATCATCTCTTTTTTCTTCCATGAAAATACACCTCTTTTCGCTCTGCCGTTCCCGTTCTGCTATGCTTTACCTGTTTTTACGATGCTGAACCTGTCATCCAGCCTGTCACGGCACTGAACGGCCGTCAGCCCGTTTGCCAGCACCAGCTCCGGGGCAATCTCCGCCAAGGGCACCAGCACAAAGGAACGCTCCAGCATATAAGGATGGGGCAGCACCAGTTCAGCCTCCGCCAGCTGTACCCCCGGAATGTACAAGAGGTCGATATCAATCGTCCTCGCCCCCCAGTGCTCATGCCGCACCCTGCCCAGCTTCTTTTCAATCCGCTGGCATGCCGCCAGAAGCTCCGCCGGTGCAAGGACTGTCTCCACAGCTGCCGCACCATTAATGAAGGGCGGCTGGTCCAGCTTGCCCCAGGGCGGAGTTTCATACATAGAAGATACACATTTCACATGAATTTTTTCTGTATTTTCCAGCAATTCCACAGCCTGCCGGATGGTGCCCAGCCTGTCTCCCAGATTTGCCCCCAGGCTGAGATAGCAAATATATTTTTCCATACTATCTTTATTATCTTTCCAAGGTCACAGACACATCCCGGAAAACGCCTGCCACCGGCGCCCCCGGCTTGTGCACGGTAATCGTGATATGCTCCAGCATGCTGTACTTCGTCCACAGCATGCTGACAATCAGCTCCGCCAGTGCCTCTATGGTCTTCATGGGCTTGTGGGCATCCTCCACCAGCTCCCTGACCTCCTGATATACCTCCGCATAATTGATAGTGGCATTCAGGTCATCATTGAGCCCTGCCTGATGCAAATCCAGCTCCAGCACCAAATCCACCACAAAGCGCTGCCCCAGCTTGTTTTCCTCAGGCAGTACACCGTGGTAGCCAAAAAATTCCATCCCCGTCAAAGTAATCCTGTCCATTTCCAATCCCTCACATATCAGTGTATTATCAGCTCCTGCCGCTGCCCCATAGCCACATATCAACCTTGGCAGCTGCCTGACAGCTGTGTCTTATCCCTTGCGGCTGCCAGCTGCCAGAATGGCATCCGTTATTTTGCACATCCTGCTGATAGGCAGCACATCATGGACACGCATGATTTCACAGCCCTTGGTAATCCCCAGCACGCAGGTTGCCCCGGTAGGCTCCATTCGCTCATCCACCGGCAAATCCAGAGTATTGCCGATAAAGCTCTTGCGGCTGGTGCCCAGCAGCACAGGATACCGCCTGCCGTCAAACTGCTTCAGCTCCTGCAAGCGGTTCATCACCTCAAGATTGCCCTCCACAGTCTTGCCAAAGCCGATGCCCGGATCCAGAATCAGCTTGTCAAGATCCACACCGGCCTTATCCGCTATCTCAATGGATTTAAGGAAAAAGGCCCGCATGCTGTCAATAATATCACCCTTGTACTCCTTGGAATTGCGGTTGTGCATTACCACCACCGGCAAATCATACTGAGCAGCCACCTTTGCCATTTCCCCTGGTTCTTCCTCATACTGAAGGCCCCAGATATCATTCAGGATATGCACCCCATGCTCTGCCGCAAAAGCTGCCGTTTCCGCCTTGAATGTATCAATGGAAACCGGCACCGGGCATGCCGGAACCACCGCCTCAAGAAACGGCTTCAGCCTCTCTATCTCATCCTTGGCAGACATGGTAACAAAGCCAGGACGGCTGGACTCGGCACCTATGTCGATAATATCGGCACCATTGACCACCATCTCCAGCATGTGCTGCACAGCCTTGTCCACGCTGTTCCACTTGCCGCCATCAGAAAAAGAGTCCGGGGTTACGTTCAATATGCCCATAATCAAGGTTTTGCCGCCAATTTCCAGCACCTTGCCATCCTGCCATGTATATTTCCTATCTGCTTCACGCAGTACATTTGCCATCTTTGCCACTTCCCTATACTTCCTTATATTTCCGTATACATCCTTAATTCTGCCTTATTCTCCCTTGTTCCAGCCCAGCAGGTTCCAGGCCTGGCCGTACATGCTGCTGTCATTGTCAAAGCAGCCCCGGCAGGCCGAGGTAATCGTGGAGGTGCCGTTGGCCAGATCACCACGCATGGTCATGCACAGCTGCTGGGCTTCCGCTATCACCAGCACGCCCTCCGCCTGCAAGCCCCCCATAACCGCCTCTGCCAGCTGCTCCGTCATGCGTTCCTGCAGCTGGGGACGATGGGATACTATATCCACCAGCTTGGTAAACTTGCCAAAGCCTGCCACCATGCCGTCCTTGGGCTTGTAGGCAATGGACACCCTGCCAAAAAAGGGCACCAGATGATGCTCGCACATGGAGTAAAAAGGTATATCCTTTACTGCCACAATGCCGTCATTCTCACTCTGGAAAAGCTCTCCCCACACATCTGCGGTATCCTTCCCCAGGCCGCTGAAAAGGTAGCCGTACATCTCCGCCACCCGTGCCGGGGTCTTCTCCATATCCAGCTGCTGCAAATCCAGTCCCAGTGCCTCCAAAAAATCCCTCATGGCACCTACAGCCTTTTCATTCATCTCAATCACTCTCCAGGGCGCCTAATCAGCATCGCATCACCAAAAGAAAAGAAGCGGTATCTCTCCTGCACAGCAGTTTCATACGCCTTCAGCACGAACTCCCTGCCTGCAAAGGCACTTATCAGCATAATCAGCGTAGACTTGGGCAGATGGAAATTGGTCACAATCCCATCCACCAGCTTGAACTCATAGCCGGGATAAATAAAAATATCCGTCCAGCCGGACTTGCCGCTGATCCTGCCAACCCCGTCAGCTGCCGACTCCAGGGTGCGGATGGAGGTAGTCCCCACGGCAATCACCCTTTTCCCGGCAGCCTTGGTAGCCATAATCAAATCAGCCGTCTCCTGGGAAATGCTGTAATACTCCTTGTGCATCACATGCTCCTCAATGTTTTCCACATTGACAGGGCGGAAGGTTCCCAGCCCCACATGGAGGGTGACAAAGCCCAGATTGACACCGTATTCACTCAGCTCCGCCAGCTGCTCCTTCGTAAAGTGCAGACCTGCCGTAGGAGCTGCCGCAGAGCCCTGCTCCCGGGAGTATACTGTCTGATACCGTTCCTTGTCTGCCAGCTTTTCGTGGATATAAGGCGGCAGAGGTGTTTCCCCCAGCCTGTCCAGAATTTCCTCAAAAATTCCCTCATACTGGAATTTTACAATGCGGCCGCCAAAATCCGTATGGTCAGTCACCGTGCAGGCCAGCTCGTCGCTGAACCTGACCACCTGCCCAATCTGCGCCTTGCGGCCGGGCTTCACCAGGGTTTCCCAGGTATCGCCGTCAATGCGCCTGAGCAAAAAAACCTCCACCTTGCCGCCGGTGCCGTCACGCCAGCCCAAAAGCCTGGCAGGCATTACCCGGGTATCATTCATAATCAAAGTATCCCCCGGCTCAAGATATTCCTTCAGGTCATAAAAATGACGATGCTCTATAGTCTTCTCCACCGGGTCCAGCACCATCAGCCGGGAAGAATTTCTCGGCTCCACAGGTGTCTGGGCAATCAGCTCCTCCGGCAGATTATAGTCAAACTCTGATAATTGCATTACATGCTCTCCAAATTAAAACTCTCACAACCAACAAACCAACAAATTAAAAATTAATAAATTAACAAACCAATAAATCAAGCAATATTTAATCAATAAATCTCCTGAATCACCACATCGGTATAGTAGTGATGCAGTATTTCGTCATACTTGCTGCCCTTGTCCGCCATGGCCTTGGCACCGTACTGTGCCATCCCCAGGCCGTGACCGAAGCCGTGGCCGTCAAAAACAACGGTCTCAGAGCCGCCAATCTTCATGGCAGAGCCGTTCATAGCAGCAGGAGCCGCAGTAAATGTTCCCTGGCTGCCCTTTGCAGAATCAGCCTTCTTTTTGCTGCTGCCGGTCGTAGGCAGCTTGACAGTGCGCTCCGTGCGGACATTGAACATGGCACTTTTCAGGCCGAAAATCGTCCGTGCCTGCTCCCCGGTAATGGTCACCGTGCCGCTGCTGCCTGTAAACTTCACGCCATAGGCACGGCCGGAGGCAGTCCTGCCAGTAACAGAACCACTGGAAGAAATCGGGCTGAGGGCAATAGACTTCAGCGTGCCCACGCCCTTTCCGGCAGAAGCCAGCTGCTTTTCCACCTGTGCCACCGTGAACTTTGCCGTCCAGTTGTGGTAAGGTGACTTGCTGTCGTCATCAGTTACGGAGCGGAGATATGGCTGATATGCCCCCCATACGTCCTCGCTGTTTTCCGTAGCACCGCCGGAGGATGAATGGAAGGCTGCATAAATCACCTGATGCTCATAATACATCACCTGGCCCCGGGTAGCATCCACAGCACTATTGGTTGCCGAGGTTTCCGCTGCCATGCCGCTGTACACCTGGCAATGGCTGGAACTGCACAAATCGTAGCCGCTGGCCTTGTGCCCCCCCTTGCTTCTGTTGTACATAGCAAAGGTTCTCGCCGCAACGGCCTGTGCCTTCAACGCCTCCCCATGCCAGCTGGGAGACATTTCTGATGGCAGCACACCCTTGACATAATCCTCCAGGGACAGCTGGTTCAGCACCTGCAGCCGCACACCGTCAGAGGTAAGCCGCAGGCTGCCCCGATAGCTGCTGCCGTTATATTTCATCACGCCGTCAGCACCGTTCTTCGCCTGCACGGTCACAATCCTGCTCTTGGTTTTCTTGCCGTTGATGGCGATATAGCTGCCGTCCACCGTGATATTCAGGCTCTTGTTGGCACCGCAGCTTTCCAGCACCTTGCCGGCATTGCCGTCCACCACCTCAAAATCACTGGCCCCGGACACGCTGGCAGAGGCAAGCCCCTCTCCCAGCATCACACTCAGCATGGTCATGGGCACATTCTTCTTGTCCAGCTTCTTGACGCCCTTGGCCGTGCCGCCGTTTTTCTCAGCAGCCTTGGCGGAGGCGTTCTCATCCTTGCTCTTTTCCACGTTCCACTCCGGTGTTTTGGGCGGACGGTTGCCTGCCCCCGGATGCAATGTGCTGACACCTGCCTCCGCTATCCCCAGCTGAAACAGGAAAAAAGCCATTGCCATGACTGCGGCAAACATCCCCCGCAGCCTCCTGCTCTTATATCTCTCCACTTGCCTCTGCCTCCAATCTTGCCCTTTTCTTGGCCTTGTTGGCCTTTTTTCTCGCCTTTCTCAGCTCCCTGCTGTAGCGTTCTTCCTCGCTGAAGATGCAGCCGCAGTAGGGCTGGCGGTATAAGCCCATTTCCACGCTCATGTCGATGCCCTCCTGCCAGCCGGGACGAAAATCCTCATAATGAAACTTCACCCCGTAAACCTTGGCAAAATGCTCCGCCGTCTCCTTCATCAGCTCATGCTGCTGATAAATGCTGTAAAACAGCGTGGAAGTAAAGGCATCAAAGCCGTTTTCCGCCGCATACCTGGCAGTTTCCTCCAGCCGCCAGGTATAGCACATGCGGCAACGGCCATTCTCCACCTGCTCCGCAGCCAGGGCGCGGCGCAGGAAATCCCGCAGCATATAATGCTTATCTGTAATGAGTTTCATCTCTGACCTAGCGGCAAATTCCTCCGCCGCCTTCAGCCGCATATCCCATTCCTTGTAGGGATGGATGTTAGGATTGAAAAAATAGCCTGTGGGCTCTATGCCCTGTTCCCTCAGCACCTTCACAGGGTAGCAGGAACAGGGGCCGCAGCACATGTGCAACAAAAGATTCATCTAGCTCTACGCCTCCGGATAAGGAATATTCATATGTTCATAACCGGCCCGTGTCACCACACGCCCCTTTGGTGTGCGGTTGATAAAGCCCAGCTGCAGGAGGTACGGCTCATACACATCCTCGATGGTATCCCGTTCCTCACTGGTGGCAGCCGCCAGGGTATCCAGCCCCACCGGGCCGCCCCCGAACTTCAGCACCATGGTTTCCAGCATCCGCCTGTCCGTATGGTCAAGCCCCATTTTATCCACTTCCAAACGCTGCAGGGAAGCATCCGCAATCTCATCTGTAATGATGCCGTCACCAGTAATCTGGGCAAAGTCCCTGACACGCTTCAGCAGGCGGTTGGCAATCCGGGGAGTCCCCCGGGAACGCCGGGCAATCTCCCAGGCTCCCTTTTCCTCAATGGGAATCTGCAATATCTCCGCCGCCCGCTTCACAATCAGCACCAGATCCTCCGGCTGATAGTATTCCAGCCGGGAAATCACCCCGAACCTGTCCCTGAGGGGCCCTGCCAAAGAGCCTGCCTTGGTGGTGGCGCCTATCAAAGTAAACGGTGCCAAATCCAGGCGGATGGAACGGGCACTAGGCCCCTTGCCAATGACGATATCCAGGGCAAAATCCTCCATGGCTGAGTAAAGGACTTCCTCCACATTTCTTGAGAGACGGTGGATTTCATCAATAAACAGCACATCCTTCTCTCCCAGATTGGTCAAAAGGGCTGCCAAATCCCCTGCATGGTTGATGGCAGGCCCCGAGGTCACCCGGAAATTCACCCCCAGCTCATTGGCAATAATCCCTGCCAAGGTTGTCTTGCCTAATCCCGGCGGCCCATAAAACAGCACATGATCCAGGGCATCCCCCCGGGACATGGCTGCCTTGATGAATATATCCAGGTTCTCCTTCACCTTTTTCTGGCCGATGTACTCCCTCAGATGACGAGGCCGCAGGCTGTACTGCCACTCATCGCCGTTCTGGGCATTCATGTCTATAATGCGCTCCTGGGCAAAATCCCCGTAATTAATATCCTCCAACCTCTATCACCTCCCGGACAGCTCTTTCAGGGCAAACTTTATCACCGACTGCACATCCTGGTCGCCCTTCAGCTTGCTGCATTTCTCCAGCACAGGCGCCAGCTGCTGGACATTGTAGCCCAGGCTCTGCAAGGCTGCCGCCGCCTCTGCCACCACGCCCTCGCCAATCTCCGGCAGGGCAAACAAATCTGACAAATCCTCCACCTGGCCGTCCACACCGGCATCGGCAAAGTGCAGCTTGTCCTTCAGCTCCACAATCATCCGCTCCGCGGATTTCTTGCCCACCCCCGGCAACTTCACCAGCACGGAGGCCTGCTTCTTCTGAATGGCCTGGCACAGCCTGGCCGGGGTAATGGCTCCGATAATCCCCAGCGCCACCTTCGGCCCGATGCCGCTGACCGTCAGCAAAAGCTGAAATAAATCGTATTCCTCCTGTGAATAAAAGCCATACAGCTGGATAGCGTCCTCACGCACGCTGGTATGGGTAAAAAGCATCGCCTCCTGCCCCAGCTTCAGCTGGTTATGGGTGTTCCCGGCAATAAAAACCCGATAGCCCACGCCATTTACATCCAGCAGGCAGACATCTGCCAGCAAATAGGCAACCCTGCCCCGCAAAAAACCAATCATCTGTCAAACTCCTGCAAATCATTCCATAATATCTTCCTATTATACAACAAGATGTTTGATTTAACAAATTCCCCAGCAAAAAAAGAGGCAAATTTTTGCCTCCTTCCTCAAAAATTATTCCCAGGCAGGATTTCACCCCGCAGCTGCAAGGCCTCGCCGATATGTATCTCGCTTATAATATCGCTGCCGGACAAATCCGCCACCGTCTGAGCCACCTTCACGATACGGTCATAGGAACGGGCAGACAAATTCCTCTCCTGAAAGGCCGTTTCCATCAGCTCCTGTGCCTCATCCGTCAGCTGGCAATATTTTTTCAATATGCCGTGATTCATCTGGGCATTGCAGACAATATCCAGCTCCCGGAACCTGTTCAGCTGAATTTTCCTGGCTGCCACCACCCTCTGGCGAATAACGGCAGATTTTTCCGCTCTGACCTCCGAGGTTATCTCCTGATATGACACCCGGGGCACCCGGATCTGAATATCAAACCTGTCCAAAAGAGGGCCCGACAGCTTCCTGGTGTACTTCTTGATCTGGGGCAGGCTGCACTCGCAGGGAATCTCGCTATCCCCATAGTAGCCGCAGGGGCAGGGATTGAGGGCAGCTATCAGCATGATACGGGAGGGAAAGCTCAGGGTGGCATTCACCCTGGACACGCTGACAAAGCCATCCTCCAAGGGCTGCCGCAGGCATTCCAGTGAATTTTTGCTGAACTCCGGCAGCTCATCAAGGAACAGCACCCCGTTGTGGCTGAGAGTCACCTCCCCCGGCTTTGGGATGCTGCCGCCCCCTATCATGGCTGCCGAGGATACAGTGTGATGAGGGCTCCTGAAGGGGCGCCTGGTAATCAGGCCGCTGTTGTTTTTCAAAAGCCCGGCAATGCTATAAATTTTCGTAACCTCCAAGGCTTCCTTCCGTGTCATATCCGGCAGGATGGAGCCCATCCGCCGTGCCAGCATGGTCTTGCCAGCCCCGGGGCTGCCGGACAGGACGATATTGTGACCGCCTGCCGCCGCAATCTCAAAGGCGCGCTTGGCCAAAAACTGCCCCTGCACGTCGCAGAAATCATCCTGCAATGCCTCCCGTTCCTCAGTGGCAGGCCCCTTGACAGCTGGCTGCAGCTCCCCCCTGCCGCTGAGAAACTCCACCAATTCAGATAGATTCTCAATGCCGTACACCGCTATACCATCTACCAGCAGGGCTTCATTGATATTCCCCTTCGCCACCACCACTGCCTGCAAGCCGCTTTCCTGTGCCCTGATGGCCATGGGCAGCACACCGCTTACCCGGCGGCACTCCCCCTCCAGGGACAGCTCGCTGATGAACAGATACCTGTCCAGCCCCTCCGTGGGAATCACCCCGTAGGCAGCCAGAAGTGCCACCGCAATGGGCAAATCCAGCCCGGCACTGTCCTTCCGCATACCTGCCGGAGCCAGATTGACCGTCACCTTGTCCTGCTGCAGCCTGATGCCGGAGTTGCGGATGGCAATCCTCACCCTCTCCTTTGCCTCCCGCACCATTGCATCCGGCATCCCCACCATCTCAAAGCAGGGCAGCCCGTTGGACACATCCACCTCCACATCAATAATCACTCCGTCCACGCCCAGAGTCGTAGCCCCTTTGGTACAAGCATACATACCATCTCACCCCTTTTGTTCTGTTATAGGTGATTATATTACATTTTAGGTGTTATGTAAAGAAATTTTTAAAGTATTTTAGGTGTATTAACTTATATATTAATATATAAGTTAATATTAATATATATATCTATATTAATATTTATATTAATAGGCAGGTGCAATCTGCTTGTTAGTGTTCTCTCAACAAAAGCAATAACGCAACCTGGCTTTTGTATTCACTTTGTATTTACTTTGTGATATAATATAAGCGAAGTATAACAATAGGAGTTGATACCATGAAAGCAGACACTATTACCATGCGCGTAAATCCAGAATTAAAACGCCAGGCAGAAGCCCTTTGCGCGGATATGGGCTTTACCCTATCCACTGCATATACAATGCTCCTAAAAGCTATTGTACGCACTCGCTCCCTTCCATTCCCACTCACCGCATCAGACCCATTTTATTCTGATACCAATATGGCTCATCTGCAACGCGGCATAGAGGCACTTAATGCCGGAAAAGGTCAGAAACATGACCTGATTGAGGTATAAAGATGCAAAAAATTTGGTTTGATGAGGCGTGGGAAGACTACCTCTATTGGCAAATCCAAGACAAAAAACCTTAAAACGCATCAATGCTCTCATAAAAGATGCTGAACGCAATCCTTTCTCAGGCATAGGAAAGCCTGAACCATTGAAAGGAAATCTGAGTGGATTTTGAAGCCGCCGCATTGATGATGCCAATAGGCTTGTTTATCGCATCCAGCATGATACCCTTGAAATACTCTCATGCCGTGGTCATTATGATTGCTAATTTCACTACCCCACCTGGCTTTAGCCATGGGGAGTATGTCAAAAACAGCCACTCATGGTGAAATTGACACTTTTTTCTTTTTCCTTGACTTTGAATATTCAATAACTTTTCCATTCCCAATATATTATTGCAAAATGTATATTAATGCGTATTTCATCATTGACATTATGCGTATTAATACATATAATAATAACAGGAGGTGAGTTTATTGACCACCGCCGAACTAATACGGCTCCTGAAGAAAAATGGCTGTGAGCTTGTAGGCCATAACAAAAGGCATGATATGTATAAAAGCAATATCACTGGCAAAAAAATTATGGTCGGCAGGCATGCAAAAGAGGAAGTAAAATCCGGAACACTGCACAAAATTCTTCGGGATGCCGGTATTGAATGAGGCAGTCCCCTCCTGGGGCTGCCTTTTATAAAGGGAAAGGAGCGTCACTATGAAATACATCTATCCGGCTATAATTTCACAAGAAAGCGACGGATATCTTGTGGATTTTCCAGATTTTGAAAGCTGCTACACCGACGGAGACACATGGGAAGAAGCCATAGAAAATGCCGAAGATGCTTTAGCTCTTATGCTGTGGAGCATGGAAAGCGATAAGGAAGCTATCCCACCAGCCTCAAACCCGGCATCTATTGCTGTACCAGAAGGGGCGGTGCTTGTTTGTGTAAAGGCTGATACGCTTCCAGTCCGTAAGCTCAATGACAAGAGAACCGTGCGGAAAAACATTACCCTGCCAGGCTGGCTGGACACCATTGCAAGGGAGCACAATATTAATTTCTCTAAATTAATGCAAAATGCCCTGTGCAAGGAATTGAACATTACCTATTCTTGACGATTGCTAAAACAAAAAAGCCGTCCAGCAGGACAGCTTTGGAATGGATATACAGATATTGAGATTAGACATATGCAGTTTTTGAAGAAATAACTTTCCGATAGAAACTGCAAGCCGACCATTTGCTGTGGTCGGCTTGCTCAACCAAAATTCTTGAGAGAGCTGACAAGCGAAACATCAACTGCCTCTTTATGATGTAATTATATCACCACTGAAACAAATTTTCAATACCTAAAACAACCACCAGCCGCTAGCCAGCATGCCGTATTTTCACACAAAATACGACATGCTGGTTTTTTTCCATTCCTTGCCGGTGTACAGCATGGTCCGCTGGGTAACGCCGGTTTCCTGTGCCAGCTGCTCTGCAATGGCCTCGCAGTCCTCACGGCTGGAGCCGTGAATCATGGTGTAGAAATTGTAGGGCCAGTCAGGAGTCACGTTGCGGTCATAGCAATGAGTCACTGCCATGTGGCGGCACATAATATCAGCCACCTCATCCATGCGCTCGTCAGGCACCACCCAGACACAGAGGGCATTGGCCGCAAAGCCCACCTCCCGATGCCGCAGCACCGCCCCCATCTTTCTGAGGGCACCAGTCTCCTGCATGAGACGAAGCCTGGCCAGCACTTCTTCCTCCGTGCTGTCAATCTCCTCCGCAATCAGCTTGAAGGGCTCCGCCACCAGCGGCAGCTCATCCTGCATGGCACGCACTATTTTCTTATCCAGCTCTGTAATTTCCATAAGACTCCTGCAACTTCCTTTCCAGCCTAAGCTTAAACTTAAGCCTAAAACTAAGCCTCAGCCCCTGCACCGGCATCAGCCAAAACCGGCAGTGCCACATATACCCTATTTCAGCCAGTTTGTCTTCTACTGTTTATCTCAGCTTAAACTGCACATTAATCTTGTACTTTTTCCTGGCACTCAAATCCATAACTGCCTCTACCCCCGGCAGGGCTTCAATCTGCCCCAGGATATCCTGCCGCAGCCGTTCATTGGGCGTAATCAGGGTAAACCACAGGTTGTACTCCCCTTCACGCTGATAATTGTGGGTAATACCCGGAAACTGATTGATAAAAAGCGCCGTTTCCTCCATCAGCCCTTCCCTTACCTTCAAAGCCACCAGCGTCCCCCGGTAGCCCAGCTCGTCAGAATTAAAGAAAGCCCCGATTTTCCTGATATACCCGGCTTCCTTCAAAAGCTGCAGCCTGGTGATGACCTGCTCCTCGCTCATGCCCACTTCCTCACCAATCAGCTTGAAGGGACGGGACACCAGCTGCAGCTTCCCCTGCAGCAAATTCAGCAATTTTTTATCCAAATCCGTTAATTCCAGCATAACAAGCACCAAACCTCAAAAACAAAAGTACAATCTGCAACGCGGCAGACAAATACCGCAAAACTAAAACACCAAACCTCAAGACAAAAATATCCAAAAAAACAAAAGCCCCCAAGCCCGAAAGCCCAGGAGCTTATATTTATTTTACCCGACAGCACAGGGATTGTCAATAAAAATGAACCTCATTCACTTTTATTGGGCATTTCCTCCTGCCCTATCTCATCACCGGCATCGCCATTACTGATAATATTGCCATTATCCATATCATCACCATCATCTGTCAGGCACCCGGCAATAACCTCCAGCAGTTCATCCCTGCCCTGATTTTTCACCGAGGAATAAGGCAGCACATCCATCTCCTGCACCCCCAGCTTCCGCTTGATAGCCGCGATGCTCTTGGCTGCCGCATTCTTGCTGACCTTGTCCGCCTTGGTGGCGATGACCAGCACAGGCAGATTGTTTTCCACCAGCCACTTGAACATCTCCACATCTGATGCCATAGGCTCATGGCGGATATCAATCAGCTGGCACACAAACTGGATATTTTGGGAGGTCAGCAGGTACTCATTGATAAACCTGCTCCAAATCTTCCTGCGCTCCGCCCCGGTTCTGGCATAGCCGTAGCCCGGCAAATCCACCAGATAAAAATCCTGCCGCTCCGGCACATCCTGAATTTTGGCGCCAATCTCATAAAAATTGATGGTCTGGGTCTTGCCCGGCTGGCTGGAAACCCTGGCCAGGTTCCGCACCCGGGTGAGGGAATTTATCAGGGAAGACTTGCCCACATTGGAGCGGCCGATAAACACAACCTCCTTGCGCTGCAGCTCCGGATACTGCTCCGGCTTCACAGCAGAGGCAAGATATTTTCCCTGGGTAATAATCACCTTATCTGCCATGGCACTCACCTGCCCTTTCCATCACTGGCAAAGGGCTGTTTCCAGCACCTTGTCCATGTTTTCCACCGGCACAAATTCCAGCTTCTCCCGGACGCTCTCAGGAATATCCTCAATATCCCGCTCGTTTTCCTTCGGCAGCACAATGGTCCTGATGCCCTCCCGGTATGCCGCCAGCACCTTTTCCTTCAGGCCGCCAATGGCCAGCACGTTGCCGCGGATAGTAATCTCCCCGGTCATGGCCACGTCGCTCCGTACCCTGCGGCCTGTCAGCCCGGATACGATAGCCGTTGCCATGGTGATACCTGCGGAAGGGCCATCCTTTGGCACGGCACCCTCAGGAAAATGCACATGGATATCGTTCTTCTCATAAAAATCCTCTGCCAGCTCAAACTTGTCCTGACGGCTGCGGATGTAGGAAAGGGCAGCCTGAGCCGACTCCTTCATCACATCCCCCAGCTTGCCGGTCAAGATCAGCTTGCCGGTGCCAGGGAAAATATTTACCTCGGTAGGCAGGATATCGCCCCCCACCTGTGTCCAGGCCATGCCGGTGCACAGCCCCACCTCCGGCTTGCGCTTCGCCTTGGCATGAGGGTACTTCACCTTGCCCAGGATATCCACCAGATTTTTCGTGGTCACATATACGGAATCCGTATCCCCCTCCACGATTTTCCTTGCCACCTTGCGGCAGAGATGGCCGATGACACGCTCCAGCTCACGCACCCCCGACTCACGGGTGTACTCATTGATCATGCGCTGCAGGACGCCTGCCCCCAGCCTGATTTCCTTGCCGGAGAGGCCGTTCTTGGTCCGCTGCCGTGGCAGCAGGTACTGCTTGGCAATCTCCAGCTTTTCCTGCTCCGTATAGCTGGACAATGAAATGACCTCCATGCGGTCCAGCAGAGGCCGCGGAATGGAGCCTATATCGTTGGCAGTCACAATCCACAGCACATCGGACAGATTAAAGGGCAGCTCAATATAATGGTCGCTAAAGGTATTGTTCTGAGCCGGATCCAGCACTTCCAGAAGGGCCGAGGTCGGGTCTCCCTTGTAATCAGAGCCCATCTTATCCACCTCGTCCAAAAGGAACACAGGATTTCGGGTACCAGCCTTTTTCAGGGCTTCCAGAATGCGCCCCGGCATAGCCCCCACATAGGTGCGGCGATGGCCGCGAATCTCCGCCTCATCCCGTACACCGCCCAGGGAGGCACGGACAAACTTCCTGCCAAGAGCCTTTGCCACGGAGCCTGCCAAGGAAGTCTTGCCCACCCCCGGCGGCCCCACCAGGCACAAAATAGGCGCATTCTGCCCGTTGGTCAGCTGGCGCACCGCCAAAAACTCCAGGATGCGCTCCTTGACCTTTTCCAGCCCGTAGTGGTCGCGATCCAGCACAGCAGCTGCCGCCTTGATATCGTTTATATCCTCCGACAGGCTCTCCCACGGCATGGACAGCAGATTGTCAATATAGGTGCCGATGACAGCCCCCTCCTGGGACATGCCCTGAGTCCTCTCCAGCCGCTTCAGCTCCTTCTCCACGGTCTTCACAACCTCGTCAGGGAAATGCCCCTTGCTCAGCCTTTCTTTGTATTCCTCAATATCCCCCAGAATGCCGTTCTGGTCACCCAGCTCATTGTGGATTGCCTTGACCTTCTCCCGGAGATAATATTCCTTCTGCACCTTCTCAATCTGGCGCCGCACCCGGGTGCCAATCTTGCGCTCAATATCCAGGATATCCTTTTCACGCTTCAGGAAGCCGTACAGCCTCTCAAGCCTTTCCTTCACATCGATGCTCTCAAGAATTACCTGCCTGTCATCCAGCTTCAGATTGATATGACCGGCAATCATATCTGCCAGCCGCCCGGCATCATCTATAATCGAAACAGATACCATGGCATCTGCCGGAATCTTCTTGCTGCTCTTGACCCACTGCTCAAATTCATGTACAACTACACGAACAAGAGCCTCCATTTCTATTGACTTGTCAATCTTGTCATGGTACTCCCTGACATTGGCAATCAGGTAGTCCTCCTCCTGCTCCACGGCACTGACAATCTGGCCGCGGTAAAGTCCCTCTACCAGCACCCGGATTGCCCCGTCCGGCAGCTTCATCAGATGCTTTATCTCAGCCACCGTGCCCACGCTGTACAAATCTGACATCTGCGGGTCCTCCAAATCCGAATCCCGCTGCGCCACCAGGAAAACGTGCTTGTCCTCCACCAGCATGGCCTTTTCCAAGGCGGAAATAGACTGCTCCCTGCCAGCATCCAGATGAACCATCATATATGGAAATACCATCATGCCCCGAAGCGGCAGCACAGGCAGCAACACTACATTTTCATCCATTTCCTCCATAAAATCCACCTCCGCAAAAAAATCTATATAAACATAGGCGTTACCCTGAGGCAACGCCTATATATTCTGCTCAATTTATCATCCTAAAGGCAGAAGCCAGCTCAGGCCGATGCCTCATGCTTGCGCTTTCCATAGGAAAGTACAGGGTCCTTCTTTTCCAAAACTACATCCTTGGTCACCAGGCAGTCAGTCACGCCATCCATGGACGGGATTTCGTACATGACGTTCTTCATCAGCTCCTCGATGATGGACCGAAGGCCACGGGCACCTGTCTTGCGCTTCAAGGCCTCCCTGGCAATGCTGCGCAGTGCCTCATCATCAAAGGAAAGCTTCACCCCATCCAGATCCAAAAGGTGCTGATACTGCTTCACCAGTGCATTCTTCGGCTTGGTGAGGATTTCCACCAGGTCGGCTTCCTCCAGAGGTGCCAGTGTCACCACTACCGGCAGCCTGCCGATGAACTCCGGTATCAGGCCGCTTTTCATCAGGTCATCCGGTGCCAGCTTCTTCAAAAGCTCCCCCATGTCCAGCTGCTGCCTGGAGACAATCTCTGCCCCGAAGCCCAGATTCTTCTTGCCGATACGCTTGTTGATAATCTTGTCAATACCGGCAAAAGCACCGCCGCAGATAAACAGGATATTGCTGGTATCAATCTGCAACAGCTCCTGATGAGGATGCTTGCGACCGCCCTGAGGCGGCACGGAAGCTACCGTTCCCTCCAAAATCTTCAGCAGGGCCTGCTGCACTCCCTCCCCGGACACATCACGGGTAATGGAGACATTCTCACCCTTGCGGGCAATCTTGTCAATCTCATCAATATAGACAATGCCCCGCTCCGCCTTCTCAATATCAAAGTCGGCAGCCTGAATCAGCTTCAGGAGGATATTCTCCACATCCTCGCCTACATAGCCGGCCTCAGTCAGGGTAGTGGCATCTGCCACGGCAAAAGGCACATTCAAAATCCGTGCCAGTGTCTGTGCCAGCAACGTCTTGCCGCTGCCCGTAGGCCCCAGCATCAGGATGTTGGACTTCTGCAGCTCCACATCCTTTTTCAGCCTGCGGCTGTCAGCATTTATCCTCTTATAATGATTGTATACGGCAACCGCCAATGATTTCTTGGCATCCTCCTGACCGATAACATACTGGTCAAGAATGCTCTTTATCTCTTTCGGCTTTGGCAGGCCACGAACCTCATCATCGTCCTGCTCCCGCACTTCTTCATCAACTATCTCGTTGCACAGCTCAATACATTCATCACAAATATAAACTCCCGGACCTGCTACCAGCTTGCGTACCATGTCCTGAGGCTTTCCACAAAAAGAGCAGACAAGCTTTTCATCATTATCGTTGAAGCTCATGCCGCCACCCCCTTAGTCCTGAGATTCTTCGCTATCCTTTGCCCTGGTAATAACCTTGTCAATCAGGCCGTACTCCACAGCCTCGGATGCACTCATAAAATTGTCGCGCTCAGTATCATTCTCCACCTGCTCCATGCTCTTGCCGGTACGCTCAGACAAAATCTCGTTCAGCATGTGGCGTGTACGCAAAAGCTCCTTGGCCTGAATCTGAACGTCAGTAGACTGTCCCCTGGCACCGCCCAACGGCTGGTGAATCATAATCCTGGCATTTGGCAGGGCAAAACGCTTGCCCTTGGCACCGGCAGTCAGAAGCAGGGAGCCCATGCTTGCCGCCTGGCCAATGCAGATAGTAGCCACATCAGGCTTGATATACTGCATGGTATCATAAATAGCCATACCGGCAGTCACAACGCCGCCAGGGCTGTTTATATACAGATAAATATCCTTGTCAGGGTCCTCTGCCTCAAGAAACAGCATCTGGGCAACAATGGTGTTTGCCATGTTGTCCTCTACCTCGCCACCCAGGAAAATAATCCTATCCTTCAAAAGACGGGAATAAATATCGTAGGCGCGCTCACCCTGACCGGACTGTTCCACAACCATAGGAACATAACCCATTTTCCAATCACCTCACTGAAAACTCACTGAAACGGTTTCAGCAGATACAACGGGGCGGCATTCCCCTGCGGTCATGCCGCTCCATCCAAATATCAGCAATTATTCAAAAAGCCTTGGCAATCATTCAAAAAGCCTTGGCAATCATTCAAAAAACCTTGGCAATCAGGCAATTACTCAGCAATGTTGTCAATGATGAACTGTGCAGTCTTGCGCTTCAGAACAGTCTCAATCAAATCCCCGGTACGGCCCTGCTGGGTAATAATCTTCTTCACCTCGGCGAAAGTTGCGCCATAAGCCTTGGCCATAGCCTCAACCTCTGCATCCAGCTCCTCAGTCTCAACCTTGATGCCCTCAGCCTTTGCTACAGCCTCCAGAACCAGGTCGGTCTTCACGTTGGCAGCAGCGGTGTCCCTGTAGGTCTCACGCAGCTTGTTGATATCGGTACCTGCATACTGGAGGTACATCTCCAGCTTCATGCCCTGCTGCTCCAGGCGCATAGCCAGCTCCTGAATCATGATATTGATGCGATGCTCAACCATAACCTCAGGAACCTCTACAGTGGCGTTCTCAGTAGCCTGCTTGATAGCCTCCTCGCGCTTCTCGGACTCAGCCTTGCTCTCAGCAGTCTTCTCCAGGTTGGAGCGGATATCAGCCTTCAGCTCATCCAGAGTCTGGAAGGTGCTTGCCTTCTTGGCAAACTCATCATCCAGGGCAGGCAGAACCTTTCTCTTGATGCTCTTTACAGTGCACTTGAACACTGCAGGCTTGCCCTTCAGCTCCTCAGCATGGTACTCCTCAGGGAAGGTTACGTTTACATCCTTCTCCTCGCCAATCTTGGAGCCGATCAGCTGATCCTCAAAGCCAGGAATGAAGCTGTTGGAGCCAATCTGCAGAGGGTAGTCCTTGCCCTCGCCACCGGCAAAAGCCTCGCCATCAACAAAGCCCTTGAAGTCCAAGGTGATGAAATCATCCTTTGCCACCTCGGAGCCTTCCTCAGCCTCAACCATGTCAGCCTGACGATCCAGCATACGGGTCAGCTGCAGCTGAACTGCCTCGTCATCAACAGCATCCTTCTGAACCTCAACCTTCAGGCCCTTGTACTCGCCCAGCTGAACCTCAGGCTTCTTGGTAGCAGTAGCCTTGAATACCAGATCCTGGCCCAGCTCCTTGGTAACAACCTCGAACTCAGGACGGGTAACGATATCGATTTCCTTCTCCTTCAATGCATCAAAGAAAGCCTTTGGTGCAGCAATCTCTACAGCCTCATCAATGATATATTCCTTGCCTACATGACGCTCTACAATCATCTTTGGAGCCTTGCCCTTGCGGAAGCCAGGGATGTTTACCTTGCTGGCAACCTTCTTGTATGCAGCCTCATAAGCCTTATCCAGCTCTGCAGCCGGTACAGTGATTTCAAATTCAACCTGAGAGTTCTCCAAATCCTTTACGTTTACTTCCATTGTGTCTAATGACCTCCTGAAAAATATTTGTGCAGGGACACCGGCACAGCTAATTCAGCGCATAGTTATCCCCATTCTTTACCATAGTACACCAAACCATAATACCACAAATTTCTATTCTACACAAGGTTTTTGTTTTTGCTAAACTTCCGGGCTGATAAAATTACCCTTTCACCAGCAAATCCCTGAGTGCACCAATAAGATACAGGGAACCTGCGCAAATAAGCAGCGTGTTATTCGGCTCCCCCGTTGCCTGTGCCAGCTCCTGTCCCCGCTGCAGGGCGGCAGCTGCATCAGCCACAGCCTCCCTGCACTCTGACTTCACATAAGGGAGCAGCTCGGCAGGCTCCGCCGCCCGCTCCGAGTCAGGGGTAGTCAGCACCACCTTGTCCTCCGGGCGGAGCAGCATATCCAGCATCTGCTGATAATCCTTGTCCTTCAATATCCCCAGCACAAGGATGCGCTGCTCCGCCGGGAAATAATAATCCAGACTGGCCCGCAGGGTAGCAATCCCGGCAGGATTGTGGGCGCCGTCAATCAGCACCTTGTAATCATAGCCCTTTATAAGCTCAAAGCGGCCCGGCCACGCAACACGCTTCATGCCCTGCTTGATGGCCTTCTTTGTGAACCGCAGGTCATCCGTTGCCAGCACCATCATCACTGCCGCCGCCAGGGCGCTGTTCTGCACCTGATGGAGCCCCAGCAGGGACAGCTTGTAATCCATGCTGCCAAACACATCATTATTGCCCTTGAAGGCCACCAGCTGCTCGCTGTCGCCGCACTCGCTGCAATCCATGTGCAGCTTGGACAAGGCCTCCATCTGCATATCCGTCAGAGCCCTGTCCTGATTGCCATAGCCCGTTGCCCCCAGATTTGGCGGAATGGACAGCTGCCCCAGGGGCTTCATTGCCTCGGCTGCAAAATCCTCACCAATGACGTACAGGGCACAGCCCTTGGCCCTGGCCTCATCCCTGATAATCTCCAAGGCCTTGCCCTCGGCACCTGTTACCACCGGCACACCGGGCTTCATAATGCCTGCCTTGTGATGGGCAATCCCCTCCAGGGTGCCGCCGCACTTATCTGCATGCTCAAAGGTTACGTTGGTAATCACGGAAACCTCCGGCACTATTACGTTGGTGGAGTCCAGCAGGCCTCCCAGCCCCACCTCGATGACGGCATATTCCACCTTTTCCTTCTGGAACAGCAGAAAAGCCGCTGCCGTAATCACCTCAAACTGGGTCGGGTGCTCATCCCCCTCCCCTGTCATAAACTCGCAAATATCCCTTACTACACTGAGGGCATCAGCAAACTGCGCCTGGGATACCTGCCTGCCATCAATCACCATCCGCTCCGTATAGGAGGAAAGATGGGGCGAGATGTACATGCCCGTCCTGATGCCTGCCGCCTGCAAGCCGGAGGCCAGCATGGCAGTCACGGATCCCTTGCCGTTGGTGCCGGTCACATGGATTGTCCTGTAGGCCTTCTGGGGCTCACCCAAAAGGTACAGCAGCTTTTCAATCCTCGCCAGACCGAAATTCATGCCGAAGACATTCAGCTCATCAAGATAAGCCAGGCTTTCCTCATAATTCATAACCTTTCACCTCCAAAGCATCGCATATTCCCGTGCATTGAACTATGCCCGGACATAAAACAATTTACGCTCATTGAATTTCCGTTCATTGAAATATGCAGGTTCCCATCAGATATTCTGCAAATAAGCCAGGCGTTCCTTCACCGCATTCTGCTTCTCCTGATAGCCCTTCAGCTTCTCCTGCTCACCGGCTACCACCTCGGCAGGCGCCTTGGCCAAAAAGCCCTGATTGCCCAGCTTCTTCTCCAGGCGGCTGATTTCCTTGTCCAGGGTTGCCATCTCCTTGTTCAGTCGGGCAGTCTCCTTCTCCACATCAATCAGGCCCTTCAGCGGCAGGTAAATCTCCACGCCATTTACCACGCCTGTCATGGCGTTTTCCGGCTTCTCAGCACCAGCTGGCAGCATGGTAACAGGCTCAGCAGCGGCCAGCACCGTCAGATAGCCCTCATTGGCGGCAAATACCTCCCGGAGCTTTTCATCCGTAAAGTTCAGGATTACCTCGCTCTTTTTGCCAGGTGCCGCATTGACCTCCAGCCGCAGGGCACGGATGGTCTTGATGGACTCCATGATGGCAGTCATGGCAGCCTCATCCCCATCATTTATCAGCTTGGCAAGGCCTGCCTCGTCATTGCCCGGCCACTCAGCCACCATGATGCTGATGCCATCATGAGGAATATGCTGCCAGATTTCCTCGGTAATGAACGGCATAAACGGATGCAGGAGGCGCAGGGTACGCTCCAGCACATAACCCAGCACATACTGAACAGTCTGGCGAGGGCGGATATTTTCCTTGTCGTAGAGCCGTGCCTTTGCCAGCTCAATGTACCAGTCGCAGAACTCATTCCAGATGAAATCATAAATCAGGCGGCCTGCCTCACCCAGCTCGAACTTCTCAAGATTGGCCGTAACCCCCTGGGCTGTCTTGGCAAAGCGTGACAAAATCCACTTGTCAGCAAGGGTATAATCCCCCTCCTCCGGCACAAAGCCCTTGTCAAAGCCCTCAAGGTTCATCAGCATGAAACGGGAAGCGTTCCACAGCTTGTTGGCAAAGTTTCTGGTAGCAACCACCCGGTCATTGATAAAGCGCATATCGTTGCCCGGTGTATTGCCGGTAATCAGCATAAAGCGCAGGGTATCCGCGCCATACTGGTCGATAACCTCTACCGGGTCAATGCCGTTGCCCAGGGACTTGGACATCTTCCTGCCCTGCTCATCCCGCACCAATCCGTGGATGTACACAGTCTTGAAAGGAATATCCTTGCCGAATTCCAGTCCCATCATGACCATGCGTGCCACCCAGAAGAAGATAATATCATAGCCGGTCACCAAAGTGCTGGTCGGGTAGAACTGCTTCAGTTCAAGTGTCTCATCCGGCCAGCCCATGGTTTCAAAAGGCCACAGGCCGGAGCTGAACCAGGTATCCAGTACATCCTCGTCCTGACGGAGATGCTTGCCGCCGCACTTCGGGCAGACTTCCACATCGGTACGGGAAACGATGGTCTCGCCGCAGTCATCGCAGTACCAGGCCGGGATGCGGTGTCCCCACCACAGCTGACGGGAAATGCACCAGTCGCGGATATTGTCCAGCCAGTTGCAGTAAATCTTGGTGAAACGCTCCGGCACAAATTTAATATCCCCGTTCTTGACTGCCTCGGCAGCAGGCTTGGCCAGTGACTCCATCTTCACAAACCACTGGGTGGAAATCATCGGCTCAATGGTGGAATGGCAGCGTGAGCAGTGGCCTACCGCATGCTCATGGTCTTCAATAGATACCAGGGCACCAATCTCCTGCAGCTCCTTCACCAGGGCCTTGCGGCACTCGTAGCGGTCCATGCCCTCGTACTTGCCTGCACCCTCGGTCATCTTGCCGGTATTGGAAATAACCTTGATCTGCTCCAGATTGTGCCTGAGCCCCATCTCGTAGTCATTAGGGTCATGGGCAGGGGTAACCTTTACCGCACCGGTACCAAAGGCGGAGTCAACATACTCATCAGCAAACAGCGGAATCTCACGGTTTACTACCGGCAGGATCAAGGTTTTGCCCACCAAATCCGTATAACGCTCGTCAGCAGGATTTACTGCCACGCCGGTATCACCGAACATGGTCTCAGGACGAGTGGTGGCAACCTCCACATACCTGTCCTCGCCCTTTACCTGATAGCGGATATGCCACAGATGGCCAGCCTCGTTCTCATGCTCCACCTCGATATCGGAAATGGCGGTGTTGCAGTCAGGACACCAGTTGGTGATGCGTGTACCCTGATAGATAAGCCCCTTCTCATACAGGCTGACAAAAACCTCACGGACAGCACGGGAACAGCCCTCGTCCATGGTGAAACGCTCCCTGTCCCAGTCCAGGGAGGAACCCAGGGAACGCAGCTGGCTCATGATGCGGCTGCCGAACTTTTCCTTCCACTGCCATACGCGCTCCAAAAACTTCTCACGGCCCAGCTCATAGCGGTTGGTGCCTTCCTCCCGGAGAGCCCCCTCCACCTTGGCCTGGGTGGCGATACCGGCATGGTCACAGCCCGGCATCCACAGGGTGTTGTAGCCCTGCATGCGGCGCCAGCGAATCAGGATATCCTGCAAGGTATTGTCCAGGGCATGCCCCATGTGCAGCTGGCCGGTTACATTTGGTGGCGGAATCACGATGCTGTATGGCTGCTTTTCCTCATCCACTACAGCATGAAACAGCTTATTTTCCTCCCAGAAGCCATACCACTTCTTCTCAAAGCTTTTCGGGTCATAAACCTTTGGAATGTTATTTTCTTCCATATTTTCCATATTTTCCTTTTCCATGTCCATAATCTCTCAAACTCCTTCACATAAAACAAAAAGTCCCTTTCGCCCTCACTGACAAGGACGAAAGAGACTATCTTCCGCGGTACCACCTAAATTTGCACGGCTCATGGAAAGCCGCCCACGCTCACTGGCTTAACGCCGCCCGGCGTCCGAACCTACCAGATAAATTAGTAACTAAAATAAATAACGTAACAACTTACCCTTCAGACCGGCTGCTCCAAAGCTACCTTCCCCGCTCCGCCAGTGGAAGCTTTCACCCTCATGCTTCCCTCTCTGAGCTGCCCGGCAGCAGGTACTCCTCTTTTTCATCGCATTTCTGCATATTTATTTCACATATTAACTGACACACAAACCTGTGCAAGCATCATATATGGTGCGGACGAGAGGGGTCGAACCTCCACGCCTTGCGGCACTGGATCCTAAGTCCAGCGCGTCTGCCAGTTCCGCCACGCCCGCACATCAGCTTTAATAGAATAGCACAAATTTACTGTGATGTCAAACCGCGGTATTATTTTACATGTTCAGTTCCAATAGCCCCGGCACGCACTGCAGCTTACAAATCCAGCCCGGCTGCAATCTCCTTCAGCATCTTGGCAGACTCCTGCAGCTTGGCAGTTTCCTTCTCATCCAGGGAAATCGGAATCAGCGTCTCAATGCCGTTAGCACCTACGATGCCAGGCATGCTCAGGGAAATATCATCAATGCCGTAGCTGCCATGCATCATGGAGGATACAGGCAGGATGGACTTCTCATCACGGACAATGCACTCGCAAATCCTCTTGACTGCCATGGCAACGCCATAGTAGGTGGCATGCTTCTTGGAGATGATCTCATAGGCACTGTTCTTTACCTTTTCAGCAATTGCCTCCATAGACTTCTCATGGTTGAAATGCCCACGCATCTCGCAGAAGGTATTCAGAGGAACGCCGGATACGTTGGCACTGCTCCAGGCCGCAATCTCGCTGTCACCATGCTCACCGATAATAAAGGAATGCACGTTGCGGCTGTCCACCTCCAGATGCTCGCTGAGAGCATACTTCAGCCTTGCGGTATCCAGCACGGTGCCGGAGCCGATAACCCGGTTCTCAGGCAGGCCGCTGAGCTTTACTGCCACATAGGTAAGGATATCCACAGGATTTGCCACAATCAGCAGAATTCCCTTGAAATCCCTCTTGGCAATCTCAGGAATAATGCTCTTGAAAATGCTTACATTCTTGTGCACCAGATCCAGCCTGGTTTCATCCGGCTTCTGATTGGCACCGGCAGTTACCACAATCACGGCTGCATCGGCGATATCATCATAGCCGCCTGCATAAATCTTCATCTGGCCTGCAAAGGAAATGCCATGGGCGATATCCATTGCCTCGCCCTCTGCCTTTTCCGTATTGGCATCCAGCAGCACCATCTCGGAAAACAGCTTGCTCTGCATCAGGGTAAAGGCAGCAGCAGAACCTACAAAGCCGCACCCTACAATAGCTACTTTTCTTGCATTAACACTCTGACTCATTAAACATCCTCCTATCCTAACCTAACAAACAATAACTGACATTTACATTGTATCCTTTTGGCATGATAAATTCAATTATAAGTTGAAAAAATCCTCGTATACATGAGAAAAATATTCTTCCTAAGATTCTTAGGCAGATTTTCTCTTGTGAGTGTACTTTTTCATAAATATCGGTTATAATATTATACATAGAAAAGGAGCGATTAACTTGACCGAAGTATATTTGTTTGCAATTTTCTGGCTGTGCTTGTCCGGCTACAGCCTGTTCATTACCCTGAAAAAAGATTTTGATGAAGATGACAGGGACTTCTTTGATGAGCTGATGGAAATGGAACGCTTTATTCCCCCTGCCGCCATCTCCAAGATGATTGTTGTCTTCGGCATAGGCATGCTTGCCATTGACATCATAGGCTTTTACCTTGCCTATTACCATGCCTATGTAAATGTAAACGGCATTCTCTACCGCATCATGTTCTTTTTCGCCTGTGCCTGTGTGTTTATCACAGACCAGACCATTGCCATGCGCTACACCGTCCGCATCAGCTCTGCCATCAAAAAGCTGGAAGACAAGCCGGATGTGCTGCGCCGCTGGATTGACATGAACGAGCCAAATACCAAAACGCTTGCTATACTGGCCGCTATTACCAAATTCACCATAGCATTGCAGCTGGCACTGTTTACTGTGGTGTCCTCTTTTTTCCTCTGAGCGGCACTGCCGATATTTCCCTGCCGCGCCACGGTCTCACTGCTTTGCCTTGGCCGTGGCACACTTTAGCGATGAAAGGGGATATCTTTATCCCTTTTTGTAGGATTCATAAATAAAAATTCACAAAAAAGGAGGAGAGTATTATGAATCTGTCAGTAAAAATCCTAATTTCCCTGGTATTGTCCGTTATCGTGGGATTGATAGCAGGCGCTGAGGGGCTGCCATTCATCAAATGGTGGATTGCCCCTATCGGTACTATGTTCATCAACCTGATCAAGATGGTCATCGTGCCGGTGGTGTTCACTTCGCTGGTTGTGGGCATGACCAGCCTGGGTGACCTGAAAAAGCTGGGGCGCATCGGTATCAAGACCATCCTTATTTATCTCTGCACCACGGCAATCGCCATCATTATCGGCTTTGCCGTAGCAGGTGTAGGCCATCCGGGCATCGGCCTGGAAATGGCTGCCGGTGAGGCGGTAAAGGTCAAGGAAGCACCGTCCATCATGCAGGTGCTGGTTGCCATGATTCCGACCAATCCTGTAGCCTCCATGGCCAAGGCTGACATCCTGCCTATCATCATCTTTGCCCTGTTCGTAGGCGTGGGCATCCTGCAGGTAGGCGGCAAGAAGGCGCAGATTCTCATCGACTGGTTCGATGCGGCTGCCGAGGTCAGCTACAGGATTATCAACATCGTTATGAGCCTGGCTCCTATCGGCGTATTCTGCCTGCTGCTGCCTGTTGTGGCTGCCAATGGCCCGAAGGTGCTGCTGCCTCTGCTGTCAGTAATCGCCTGCATGGCTATCGGCTCTGTCATTCATGCCGTGGGCATCTATTCCACCATGGCACGGGTATGGGGAGGCCATTCCCCTGCGAAATTCTTCAAGGGCATGACCGAGGCGATGCTGATTGCCTTCACCACCTGTTCTTCCGCAGCAACCCTGCCTATCAACATGAAGAACTGCCAGGAGAAGCTGGGCTGCTCCCGTGATGTGTCTTCCTTCGTACTGCCGCTGGGCGCTACCATCAACATGGACGGCACTGCCATCTACATGGGCATCTGCTCCCTGTTCATTGCCAACGTATACGGCATTGACCTGACCGCAGGGCAGATGGGCATGATCGTCATGACCGGTACCCTGGCTTCCATCGGTACTGCCGGTGTGCCTGGTGCAGGGCTCATCATGCTGTCCATGGTGCTGCTGTCCGTAGGCCTTCCTATGGAGGGACTGGCACTGGTAGCAGGTATCGACCGTATCCTCGATATGTTCCGCACCACCGTCAACATTACCGGTGATGCTGCCGTAACCTGCGTTATCAACGAAACTGAAAAGGGCAAATAATTTGCCTGCATAAAATAATCGATATAATCGTTATAATCGGTACAAGCTAAAACGCTGCCAGCCGTGGCTTCCCAAGAGCGGGAAACCGGCTGACAGCGTATTTTTTTGCAAGCAACAAACTTACTGTAAAAATTACTGCCTGCAACCTTTAGTTTTCTTATACATTTTGTACCTGCAAGGCCCTGATGGCATTGAGGACGGCAATTACCAGCACCCCTACATCGGCAAAAATCGCCAGCCACATGTTGGCAATGCCCACGGCTCCCAGCACCAGGCAGGCAAATTTTATCCCCAATGCCAGTACAATATTTTGGTATACTATCCCCATGCACCGACGGGCAAGCCTGACCGCCTTGGCAACCTGCCGGGGATTGTCATCCATCAGCACCACATCTGCCGCCTCGATGGCGGCATCAGAGCCCATTGCTCCCATGGCAATGCCGATATCTGCCCTGGTGAGCACCGGGGCATCATTGATGCCGTCACCCACAAAGGCAAGCTTTTCCTGCTCCGGCTTCTCACGCAGGAGCCTTTCCACCTGGGCAACCTTGTCAGAGGGCAGGAGATTGCTGTGTACCTCATCAAGCCTGAGTGTTTCTGCTACCTGCCGGGCCGCCTGGCTGCCATCCCCTGTCAGCATGACCAGCTTCCTGACACCTGCCGACCTGAGCTCTGCCACAGCCTCTGCTGACTGAGCCTTTATTACATCTGCAATAACGATATGCCCGGCATAGCTGCCATCGATCGCCACATGGATAATCGTGCCGCTGCTCCTGCAAGGCACAGCTTCCACGCCCTGCTTTGCCATCAGCTTTTCGTTGCCCACAGCCACCAGGCTTCCGTCCACCCTTGCCAGGATGCCGTGACCGCTGATTTCCTGAATATCGCTGACACGGCTGCGGTCAATCTTTTTGCCGTAGGCAGCCTGCAAGCTCCTGCTGATAGGATGGGATGAAGCGCACTCTGCCAGTGCCGCATACTCCAGCAGCCTATTCTGCTCCAGCGTATTGTGATGCACATCCGAAACAGCAAAGACACCGTGAGTCAGGGTTCCTGTCTTGTCAAAAACCACATATTTGACCTTGGCGAGGGTTTCCAGATAGTTGGAGCCCTTGATGAGGATGCCCTCCCGGCTGGCACCGCCAATCCCGGCAAAAAAGCTCAAAGGCACGCTGATAACCAGGGCACATGGACAGCTGATAACCAGGAACAAGAGAGCACGGTATATCCACACATGCCATGCTGCCTCCGTTCCCAGCAGGAAGCTATTGATAAGGGGCGGCAGCACCGCCAGTGCCAGTGCGCTGTAGCAGACCAGCGGCGTATAGACACGGGCAAATTTGGCGATAAACGCCTCGGATTTGGACTTGTGGGAGCTGGCTTCCTCCACCAGCTCGAGGATTTTGGAGACCGTGGACTCCTCAAAGTCCTTGGTGGTCTTTATATGCAGGACTCCCGTCATATTTATGCAGCCGCTGATGATCTCCTGCCCTGCCGTCACCTCCCTGGGCTGGCTTTCACCTGTCAGGGCTACGGAATTCAGCATGCTGCTGCCCTCCAGCACCACGCCGTCCAGAGGAATCTTTTCTCCCGGCTGAACCACAATCACGCTGCCAATCTCCACCTGGTCCGGATCAATCCGCACCAGCTCACCGTCACGCTCAATATTGGCATAATCAGGCCGTATGTCCATCAGCTCACTGATATTCCGGCGGCTCCTGCCCACGGCATAGCTTTCAAAAAGCTCCCCCACCTGGTAGAACAGCACCACGGCAACAGCTTCCAGGCAGTCACCGCTCTGGTCATAGACCGCCAGCAGAAAAGCACCGATAGAAGCCACCGCCATCAGGAAATTCTCATCAAAAACCTGGCCGTTCCGTATGCCCCGCACTGCCTTGCCCAGTATATCATAGGCTATCAGAAGATAGGGCACCAGGTACAAAGCCATCTGCCCCATGCCTGTAACAGGCATAAATTGCAGGGCTATCAGCAGCAGGGCGGTAAGGAGAATACGCGCCAGGGATTTTTTCTGCTTCTCATTCATCCCCGCAAGAATGGTTATAGATATACGTCTACTCATAGTAAATCTCACACTCCGGCTGCAACTTAATAGTAAATCTCACACTCCGGCTCCACCTTGCGACATGCCTTCAGCACCTCTGCCATCACCAGCTGCGGCTCTGCCCCCTCCGCAAACTCCACCTTCATTTTCAAGGTCATGAAATTCACCACTGCATCTGCCACGCCTGCCGTATTTTTCGCAGCCTGCTCCATCAGATTGGCGCAGTTGGCACAGTCAACCTCAATTTTGTATGTCTTTTTCATCTTCGCTTCTCCTCTCACTGGTAAATATCATCTGCTATACATAGATTACCATTCTCTTATAACAATTAAACATTTGCTTAATCGTTATATTAAGAGTATAATACTAACAGGCTAATATGTCAATAAATTAACTGAAAAATATTTTCATTTTTATTACCGTTTTTATGCATAGAAGGAGACCAGCATGAACCTGCCTCACAATCACAACGAAGATGCCGCGGCCTGCCAATTTTTGCAGGAAAAGATAGGCGATACAGAAAATTTCCAGGCTGTGGCCGATGTATTCAAGCAACTGGGTGACAGCACCCGGCTGCGCATCTTCTGGATACTCTGCCACTGCGAAGAATGTGTGCTGAACATCGCTGCCTTGCTGAATATGTCCAGCCCGGCAGTATCCCATCACCTGCGCCCATTAAAAAACAGCGGCCTGATAACCAGCCGCCGTGAAGGCAAAGAAGTATATTACAAGGCTGCGGACACGAAGCAGACCAGGCTTCTGCATGACATGATGGAGAAAGTCATGCAGATTACCTGCTTCCGCTAGTCCCTTGCCATATCCAGAAACTAAAACCGCGGCTATTCCATCACGAATACGCCGCGGTTTTAGTATTTTTTAAGCATTAGTGTCTCTGATGCAACGAAGCAGCCAATTCGCTTACCTGCTCCAATGTTAACCTAGTATATTTTGCTATTTTCTCAAGAGGCTCATTATCTTGAAGCATACTAAGCACAAAATCCTTAGTGGTTTGTGCGCGACCATAGGCAGTACCTTCTTCATAAGCCATCTCTCTGTTTTCCAGTATAGTCTGCATGTAAGTCATATAGCACAACTCCCTTCCTGGGTCATTCCTGAGAACCTTTACTTCATCATCAAGCTGCCGGGTATAATCATCCGTCACTTCCCCGGTCGATATATAATCTATCAGATTAGCCAATTCCTTGCTTATCCTGTGCCTATCTCCCTCTGTATTGATAAACACACGAGTTACGCCATCATCCAGCACCAGGCTGTGGTCTTCGTTGCAAATGGCATTGAAAGTGTATTTTGCCAGACCTTTTCCAAACGGGTCAAAAGTGCAGATGAAAATGACATAAGATTTACGCAGGTGACTGTATGGTTCATCCTTCTTCAGTGCACCGTTATCCATAAGAGATACATAGTACCTGCTTCTCTTGCCAAGAAACTTCTTGTAACTGTTATCCATCTGCATCTCGATATCATAGGCCACGCCATCCTCATCAATGACAAACAAATCCAGTCGTATTCCCTTTGTCCGCAACTGCGCCTCAAAACTCTTCTCAGGCTCAATATAGGACAGTGATCTTATCCTGATGCCCAAAATCCGCTCTATCAGCGGCTTGCACAAATTGTTCTTTTCCATGACCAGCCTGAACATATAATTATTCTTCAGTGTCATCTTATTCCATTTGGTTATATTCTTGTTGCTCATAAGCACTTGCTCCCTTATCTGCCAATATATTATGACTAATCATGTACATTTGTATTATAACATATGGTAAAAATATCTTCAATGTCATAAAACATGTTAAGCATCGGTATGAACATTGGCATACTGTATATTTATCAGGCATCCTCCCCAAGATAATCCTCCCGACTTTGCCACGAAAAAATACTCGAAGCCTTGTAACACATGGCCTCGAGCAT
>JBJDWY010000115.1:0-7679 GCA_051866255.1 Anaerovibrio sp.
ATGGCAACAAATAATGTATGTGGTTCTGTCATTTTGTTTATATCTGTTCAGACAAGAAAGGGATGGGGGGCGGCAGGTGATGATGACTGAATTATGTAGAGGGCGCGAGGGAGCGGACTGCTTTTTCGGATATGAGCCACCATCTTTTCCGCAGGAAAAGCGGCTCCGCTTGCCTGCATAGCTATGATAGATGGTGGCTTGGCCAGCCGTAATTTTGCTTGCATAGCAAGCAAAATAGGCGTTAGTTGGAGACGGAGACTGAGGTGCGAAGCGGACCGTTTGTGGCGAATGGAGAAAAAGTATGTCCGTCCCGGGAGCCCGTGCCACAAAATTTTCAATACAACATCACCTGCCGCCCCATCCCATTTTTAGTCTGAACAGAGTGCACAAACTCACAAAACTCATCCGTTAATGTTCCAAAAGCCTCGTACCTTCACGACGATAAACTGAAATTCACAACTGCCAGTTGATAGGTGTTTCCCCTACAGACTCCAAAAAGCGGTTAACCCGTGAAAACGGCCTGCTGCCGAAGAACCCCCGGTAGGCAGACAGAGGGCTCGGATGTGCCGACTCTATAACCAGATGCCGCGAATTGGTAATCATCGCCTTCTTGCGGCGTGCCGGAGCCCCCCACAGCACAAATGCCACAGGCTTCTCCCGCTCATTCAAAAGCGAGATAATCTTGTCCGTAAAAATCTCCCACCCCTTGTCCCGATGAGAGTTCGCCCTGTGAGCCTGCACCGTCAGCACCGTGTTCAAAAGCAGCACCCCCTGCCTTGCCCAGGGCTCCAGGCAGCCATTATCCGGCGTATGGCAGCCCAAATCCGTTTCCAGCTCCTTAAAGATATTTATCAAGGACGGTGGCGGCGGCACATTGGGCAGCACGGAAAAACTCAGCCCATGGGCCTGCCCCGGCTCATGATATGGATCCTGTCCCAGTATCAGCACCTTGGTATCGGCATAACTGGTATAATGCAAGGCATTAAAAATATCGTACATGCCCGGAAACACCTGCACCGTCCTGTACTGATTAATCAAAAACTGCCTCAGCTCCCGATAATAGGGCTTCTGCATTTCCTCCGCCAGGTACTGTTCCCAATCATTCTTGAATATCCGCATACTGCCATCTCCCGCAAAAACACAAACCAAAAGTCATTATCACAATCATTATTTTACTATGCGCCAGCAAAAAAATAAAGCCGCCCATACGAAAAGCAGCCACCCGGCGAACCAGGCAGCTGCCTCTCATTAAACCTCAGCTATGCACAAACTTTGGGACTTATCCACAATTTTATCCACATTGTGACTATATGCTGTGCATAACCTGTTATTTATCCACAATTATCAACACCTAGCAGCGCTTATCAACGCTCCATAGCCTCATGGAGATACTTGAGAACCTGCTCACCGGTCTCCATCTCCATAACCTTGGCAAGATGCCCCTTGGACTCCTCAAAGGTCACAGACCTAATCATTTCCTTGACGCGCGGAATAGACGGTGCACTCATGCTCAGCTCGTTGATGCCCATAGCCATCAGAATGACAGCGGCATACGGATCACTAGCCATCTCACCGCACATGCCTGCCCAGATACCATGGTCATTGGCAGCCTTGATAGTACGCTGAATCAGCTGCAGCACAGCCGGATGGAAATGATTGTAGAGATAATGCACATTCGGATTTACACGGTCTACAGACAAGGTATACTGCACCAGGTCGTTAGTACCGATGCTAAAGAAATCCACATACTTGGCAAAGGTCGGAGTCATCACTGCTGCCGCAGGTGTCTCTACCATGATACCAAGCTGCACGCTCTTGGAGTACTCCTTGCCCTCATCCTCCAGCTCCTGCATAGCCTCCCTGACGAAAGCTCTCAGGCGCAGAATCTCATCCACGCTTACCACCATCGGCGCCATAATGGCAGCCTTGCCATACACACCGGCACGAAGGATAGCCTTCAGCTGCGGCATGAACAAATCACGACGGTTCAGGCTGATGCGGATAGCACGATAACCCAGGAAAGGATTATCCTCATGAGGAATGTTCAGGTAAGGCAGCGGCTTGTCACCGCCGATATCCATGGTACGGATAACGCACAGCTCGCCGTTGCAGGCCTCAATAGCCTTCTTGTAGCTCTCGAACTGCATTTCCTCGGAAGGGATATCCTCCCTGCCCATAAACACAAACTCGGAGCGGAACAGGCCTACACCCCTGTTGCCGTACTTGGCAGCGTTGGCGGCATCATTCGGGCTGCCGATGTTGGCAGCCAGCTGAACCTCCACGCCGTCCTTGGTAACAGCAGGCAGATCCCTCAGGGCAGCATAGCGGGCCTCAGCCTCTCTCTGCTGCTTCAGCTTCTCCATGTACTCCAGCAGGGTAGCCGGATCAGGATCAATAATAATCAAGCCCTTGTGCCCGTCCAGAACCACCTTGGCACCCTCTGGAATCTCATCCGTCTGATGCTCAATGCCTACAACCGTAGGAATTGCCCTGGACTTGGCAATAATAACTGCATGGCAGGTGGTACTGCCCTGCCCCATAATAACGCCGGCAATCTTGTCATCAGGCACGCCGGCAATTACGGATGGCTCTACCTCGTAGCCGCAAAGCACAACCATATCCTCGCCCACCTCAGGCTCCTTGATGCCCAAGATCTTGCGGGCGATGCGCTTGCTCACATCCAGCACGTCGGCTGCACGCTCACGCAGGTACTCGTCATCCATGGACTGGAAAATTGCCGCAGACTCAGCAGCGGATGCCAATACAGCAGCCGGGGCATTGCCCATCTCCTCAATCTTGGCAGTCATGCCGTCAGTAAGCATAGGGTCCTGCGCCAAGAACATGTGAGCTTCCATGATGTTGGCCTGCTCGTCATGACCGGCAGCCCTCATCTGCTCCACGCTCTTTTCCAGAACATCTGCAACCTCAGCAACAGCTGCATTCAGCTTTTCCAGTTCTTCCTTCACCGTTCCCGGCTTGTACGCTGCCAAATGGCCATCCAGTGCCTGACCAGCCTTCATGATCTTACCAATGGCAACGCCTGGAATTGCTCCCATTCCTTGCAATTTTTCTGGCATAATTAATCCGTCCTCCCGAAATCTGATACTTGCTTCAATTAGTCCTCACCAAAACCGGACGTAATCATGCCACCAAACTTCTCAATAGCTGCATCCTCATCTGGGCCATCTGCAGTAACAGTCAATACAGTGCCCTTCTTTGCCTGCAAAGTCATGATGCCCATCAAGCTCTTTGCATCGGACTTCTTGCCGGTAGCAGCAACAGACAGAGTAATCTTGGACTTAAAAGCTCTTGCCTCCTTGGCAATCTGTCCTGCCGGACGAGCATGCAACCCCTGAGAATTAATGATAGTGAAATTTTCTTCGCGCATTTTTACCCCTCATTTCTTAGATTGTGTTATACTAAATATAATTAATATTATACTTTCGTTGATTGTTTAATTCGACATTAATACAAAATTCCCTGCTTTTCAGAAAAAAAAACTCTAAAAATCTCAAAATTTGTGTACTTCATCGCAATTTATCAACGAAATCAAGTCTCGCTGTATTATTGTACAGGGATTGTGCAAGATTTGCAAGCCTAAAACAATACAAATCAAAAAAATAATTGAAAAAATAAAAATTTCTCCTCATTCATGGTATAATGGACAGGAAAATTGTAAAATCGTGGTGATTATATTGTGATGTTTTTCATTATTGCCGCAAGCGTCATGTCCCTGCTGATTGTGTCCATTCACAGGCTGGCAAGGCATTTCGGCTGCGAGCTGCCCTTATCCTCTTTGGTTTTATGCGGGCTTTGTGCCATAGTAATCAACTTTGTCATCATTTCGGTCACGCCGTTCCTGACAAAATCATATTACTATACTGCCGGGGCAATGATTACCTTTGCAGCCTTCGGTACAACCTGCTATAATAAATACTGGTTGCGTAGGAAACTGCGCCTGGCAGGACCGGCTGTGCTTCCGGTGATGCCTCAGGAACAGGATCAGGAGTTACAGCCTGAACCTATACTGGCTGCTGACATGCTGCCGGAATCTCCGGTGGAGCCTATACTGTATGATGACGTGCTGCCGGAATCTCCGGTGGAGCCTATGCTGTATGATGACGTGCTGCCGGAATCTCCGGCGGAGCCTACGCTGTATGATGACGTGCTGCCGGAATCTCCGGCGGAGCCTGCGCTGGCTGGTGATATGCTGCCGGATGAGGCACAGGATGAGCCTGTCCTGACTGCTGATGTACCGCAAGAGGAACATGACGAACCTGCCATATCGCAGGAGATGCTATCTGCAGTGCCTGACGCGGGGGCGATGCCAGCCGATGAGCCTGCACCTGTGGAGGCTGATGAGGAGACCAATGATACACCTGCAAAGACCGATGAAGAAGCCGAAGCCAATAAGGAAGCTGATGATGACCTGGCTGCTGCACTGACTGCCATGACCACCATGGACCAGCTGCTGGACTTTGCCTTTGAGCACAGCATGCAGAAAAATCACACCGTGGCACTGGCAGCCTACAGGGAAGCCCTTGCCCGCTACCGGGAGGACAGCTATGCGCCCTTTATCGTTGTTTCCATTGCCAACATACACAAGGAGCTGGGCAACTATCAGGCGGCCATCGACAGCATCCAATCTGCCATGGACCTGCCTGCCCTGCTGGAAAACGAATCCATCAGGAAGCAGTTTGAGGACACGCGCCTCTACCTGACGATTACCCGGAAGGTACTGCACAGGGCAGGGGTGGACAGCATATCCTTCAAGGATATCCCGAAAAAATACATGTCACAAATCGAGTCTATCTACAACAGCAGAAAGTCTCGCTAAATAAAAAATTTCAGGAGGAATTCCCATGAAAAAAAGTATTGAAATCATCGGCTTGCCGGTAATCAGCATTACCGAGGGCCGGGAGCTGGGTATGAGCAAGACTCTGCTCATTGATGCCAAGAACGGCACTATTGCCGCCATCACCATCGAGGATGAGGATTGGTACAGGGGCGTAAAGCTGCTGCCATACTCCTCCGTCATTGCCATCGGTGAGGATGCCGTCACTGTTACCAACAGCGAAAACATCCTGACGCTGGAGGATGCAGGTGACTACGAGGCCATGATGGATGCCAATATCAAGATCATCGGCACCAAGGCCATCACCAAGTCAGGTACTATCCAGGGCAAGGTGGTTGAGATTTACGTTGGCGACAACGGCAAAATCGAGAAGTGCGAGATTGAAGCAAGAGACGGCGGCCTGTCCGAAATCACTGCTGATCAGATTTCCATCTTCGGCAAGCAGGTAACTGTCATCGATTCTGACCTGGAAAAAAAAACTGAACTTATAGCACCCAAGGCTCCTGCTGAGGCCGTAGCAGCCCCAAAGGCTGAGGAAAAACCGGCAGCGGAGCCAAAGGCTGAGGCACCAAAGGCCGAGCCAAAGCAGGAAGCAAAGCCTGCCGAGGCAAAGGCTGCACCTGCACCGGCACCAGCCCAAAAGGCTGAACCAAAGCAGGAGGCAAAGCCTGCTCCAAAGGCTGAGCCTGCCAAGGCAGAAGCACCTAAGGCTGAGCCGAAGGCAGACCCTTCTATTCAGATGGCTGACAAGGCAACTGAGGAACGTCATCGCCGTTTCCTGCTGGGCAAGACCGTTACCCGCAAAATCACCACTGATTCCGGTGTTGTGCTGGTAAACGAGGGCGATACCGTAACTGAGGAAGTTCTGCAGAAGGTAAAAATCGCCAACAAGTTCATTGACCTTTCCATGAACGTACAGTAAGGCAGGCCTGGGGCACTAAATATTGACAGGCAAAGGGCGGCATACCCTGCATGGGTTGCCGCCCTTTTTGTGTTCCATATATCTTGCACCTTGTGTTACATATCTGCATTATGCAGCTTGCTGCTTACGGCTCCGCCACGCATTGCCCGATGACGAAGAAATTCGCCGTTGCCTTGCAGAGAACAGTCCCTTCCTCGTCCCTGATTTCCGTCTCGCAGACCAGGGTTTTCCTGCCATTGTGCAGGATATGCCCGGTTGCCGTCAGCTTCGCCCCCTCGCTGGCCGCCTTGAGAAAGAAGCTGTTCATGGACTGGGTGACCACCTTCTTGTTCACAGACAGGCAGGTGGCTCCCATGGCAGTATCCGCCAGGCTCATCAGCGCACCGCCATGAGCTATATGATAGAAATTGGACAGCTTTTCCTCCGACTCCATGGACAGGGTTACACGCCCCCGCTCAACGCTCTCAACCTTGATGCCCAATAGCTGCACATAAGGATTTTCATGATAAAAATTATGCAGATGAGCCAGAACCTGCTCATTGATTTCGTTGCTGGAATTATCCTCCATCTGGACCGCCTCCCCATGACAATATATTCTTAATAGACTCATTCTACAACAGTTGTCCAGAAATGGCTACACAAAAATTCATTAGACAATTAAATTTGCAAAATCGCTACTTTAGGCCTATTATGTGCGTCTCATGTATACAATTATACTAAAATCCGACTCCTTTAATAAAAAAGTCCAAAAAAATAATTATTATTGTTATACATTTTTCTTGACAATACAGGAAGAAAAGACTATACTATTCTCAGGTTAAAGAGATGGCCTCGCCGTTTTCCCGCACTTATTATTGATTGCGGCGTACGTCATATAACCGTCGGGCAGGGTGGAAGATTTTCCACCCTTTTCTCGTGCAAAAAATCAGGCGTACCGTGCTAAAAATGCCGCCCGGTACGCCTTTTTTGCTGCCCTCACACTCTCTGCCATCAGCCCATGCAAATCTACAAGCTCATGCAGCCTCCTACAGTCTGTCCCTTGCTATAGATTGCCTGTACAACTCAGCCGATAATCTGTATTCTCTTTACCCCAAAGGCTTCCTTCAGGGCAGGAATGCAGTCCCTCTCCAGAAAGGTTCGCTGCATGATGCCGCCGCTGACAATCAAGAGGGCATCCCCCCGCCTGTTGAAGGTCTGGATGTTGCTGAATGCCCTTTTATATACCTCAGGCTCCAAAAGCTCCTGCAGCCGCCTGATGCCCTCTGCCAGCTCCGGCTTTTCCCGCACCATGCGCACTTCAAAGGCATCCGCTGCCTCCGCTGACAAATGCCCGTTGCCAGTCAAATGATTCTTGTCAAACATGATTACATCCCCCGCTTTTTTACAGCATTAATATTCTGCTTAATATTATATGCCTTGGAGATACTCTTGTACATGGAAATTTCAGTTTGTCGTGGTGCCGGTTTGTTACTTCGTGTATATACTGAATGAAATAGTTTGATAGTTCGTGGACTCTGTTCAGACATTTAAAAGGGACAGGCAGCGGCAGTACCCATAGAAAACTCGCTCTCGCTCTTAGCACAGCCTCGCGCTTCTAAGCTCCTGCGTCGCTTACGCTCGCACTCGCTAAGAAGCGAGGCTGCACTCAAGGTTTTCTTTGGGTACATGCCGCACCTGTCCCTCTTTGTGTCTGAACAGATATGCACGTAGTTATCAACTATACTATGCTGTACGCTACTAAGGTAATCAATCTAACTTTACGAGCAAGCCTGAAAAGGGGGAGCCGGGAAGCTGACGAAACTTGCAACTGCCAACCGCTGTATAAACGTACAGTGCAAACAACTCTGCTTATAATAGCAGGTTGCCTTGCATAGTTGTTGGCAGTATCAGGCTTCGTCAGCT
>JBJDWY010000116.1:0-7649 GCA_051866255.1 Anaerovibrio sp.
GTTCGGGCAGAGCCCGAAATGTTTTTAAGTGTCCAACTTCATTTTACAACTAACCTTAAAAATTCTTTTTCATTTGCTAAAAAATGGCACTCTGCGATTTGCTCAGTTAAAAAAGCTGCTTCCCGGCATTACAAATACCGTACTTACATCTGTGCTGAAGAAATTTGAGGCTGCAGGGATTATTAATCGCGTACAATTTAATGAAATTCCTCCCCATGTAGAATATTCACTAAACGATGCCGGGCATGCTCTAATTCCAGTTTTCAACGAAATAAAAAACTGGGCAGATGCTTATTTGCACGAACCCAATGCTCATTGATTTCATACATGTTCTAAGCAACAACCCAGCACTACGAAAAACTGAATTTTACCTGATTATTTAATTGCGTTTTGTTTCCAATCTTCATCCCAGCGCAGGTAGAAAAGTAAAAATGGGTCAAGAATATACAGTGTACTGTTTTGCCATTCCAAAGTATCCAAGGCAGGTACAGATTCCTTGATGATGTTTTCGATGTGTTTAACTACGTTGGCCAGGTTCATGCCGTTGGGAGCTTCCTCACTATCGCATAATATTTTTGTCATGCGCTCATGTATTTCGGAAGCAGTAAGCTTCATCATAGGTGGATCAATGCTGAGGCTGAGCAGGAAAAGTCCGTAGCTGTCACAGCGAAGATTGCTTTTCAAGGTATATTCCTTGCGTCGGCTTCTTCCCTTGGCAGGTCCTTCCCACATACGCTGCACATTTTCCTTGTAATGCTGGTATGCCTCTACGGTATCGCAGAAGGATTTGTGCACCGTTTCCGTAGAGATGGCTTCGCCATCTTCTTTTATGCGCATGGCCAGATTGTAGCAATTTTCCTGCATGAGCTGTGGGGACAGGGCACTTTCTTGGACAATATGCGCGATCTGCTCATCAGGCATTGGTATTTTCAGTAAATCAAAGCCCTTGCGGGCAATTTGCTCCAACTCATCCTTTGTCCATGGAAGCAGATGAATGAATACTGTGCGTCCGATGAGGTCAGGATTGCGTTTGATGGCATCATCGGCACGATGGGGCAGGGTAAGGATAATAACCTTCAGGCCATTGAATAACTCAGCTTTTAAGATTCTAGACAGATAAAGCTGTGTTTCTGCATTGATATAATGGAAATCATCAATAACCAGGACAAAATCTTCTGCTATCAGTGTTTTCAGTATTAAGGTATTGTTTCTAATAACTTTCCTGGTTATGTTTTCGCCGTAGCTGGTGCCGCTGCCGATTTCGCCGGTTATGGAAGCTGTCAGCATGGAGATAATAGATGCTTTTCCGTTGGTTGCAGCTTTGCTGTTTTTATTTTCCTGGGAGGAAGCTGCTACAGAAATTTCATCTGGTATGTGCAGGTTTTCAGCTATCTGCTGCCAAAAATCTTCTATGGAGTTTATTTGGGCACCGCTCAGCTCTACCAGCTTTTCTTCTGGTACGACCTTGCGATAAAGGACAGTTTTTCCCGTCTTGGAACCGCCTGAAATAGCAATCAGGCTGCCGGTTTTTTGCAGAGCGCGTTTAAGTTTTGTTTCATAAGTAGTTCCTCGTTTCTCTATTCTGTTTATATAAGTGTATGATGGCATGGTATTTGGCCGAAATATGTCTGCAACGCGATATTTATTCATGTTTTTCCCTCCTAACGCAGGCTTTATAGATATATTATAACACTCACTGTGCGTTATTCAATGAAATTAGCTATTTTAGATATTTTCTTCCATAAGGCAGGATTTTTATGATTTATGTAGAATTATTCAGCTAGATAATATATGGATAAAAAGGTGGGATATGATATGACGGATAATATGTCTGAGAATGAAGGACAAAGGCGTGGCTGGTTACTTACCCTTAATCCGCCTGATTTTGGCAATGGATATAATAAGTGGTGCAATGGTACAAAGGATGGTTCTATATGCAGGCAGAATTGGAGGTGCAGTAACATGCATCCCCGGTTGGGAGATGATGTGTTTGTCATGCGGACGGGTAAGCAACCGCGTGGCATTGTGGCACATGGCTATGTATGCAGGGAGTCTTTTTATGACAAGGATGGTAAACACCGTATAGATGTGGAATTTGACCGCATTCAGAATTTTGATTCAGGCTATGATTTTTTGCCGCAGAATAAGTTAAAAATGGAGTTTCCACAGCAGGATTGGAGTCCTAAAGCTTCTGGTATAGAAATTAGGCAGGAGGTTTTGGGCAAATTGCGTGAGCAGTGGCAGGCTATGCTGGATAATGAATTCTGGCCTCCTGTGGATGAATATAATCCTGGCATTTCCTCAGAGAAATATGCGGATATTTTTAGGACTCTTGAAGCAAACAAGCTTGATACGCTGTATTATTTATACAAAATGGGTGGAATAGGCTCTTGCAAGCAATTGGAAGAAAAATATGGTAATGCGGCAAGCCATTATAATAGCAATGCAATTCGTATTTGCAAACTGGTGCAGGATGAGACTGACTGTGAGCTGTATGTGCGTCAAGGAAAAAGAAAGAACGGGGAACTAGCGTACTGGCCTATTTTATTTCAGGGCAGGGATGCCCTGGAGAATGAAGTTGGGACATTTGTATATAAATTGAGGCAGCCTGTAAGGGATGCGATAATTTCGTTGGACAAGGAAGACTTTTTTAAGGAGATAAAGATTATGAACCAGCCTGAATATGACAAAAATATAATTCTTTACGGCCCTCCAGGAACGGGCAAGACATATAAAACGGCAGCTTATGCTGTAGCGATTTGCAGCGGCGAAGCTGTGGAGAATTTGACGGATTATGATGATGTGATGAGTCGGTATAATAAACTTAAAGAGGAAGGCAGGATAGAATTTACTACATTCCATCAGTCCTATGGCTATGAGGATTTTATTGAGGGGATTCGGCCAGTTATGGATGAGGATGCTAAAGAACTTGCTTATAATGTTGTGCCGGGAATTTTCAAGCGGTTTTGCAGTGAAGCGTCCAAGAGCGAAGTTGCGGCAAATGATTTTGGGATAGCCCAGTCTGCTTCTGTGTGGAAAGCCACTATCCGGGATAATGTTTTGCAGGACTGCTATGAAAATAATTATGTGCGTATTGATTGGGGGATGGATGCGCAGTACGCTTCTGGTTTTGTGAATGATATAAATATAGGTGACATAATCCTTACAACGGATAAATCCAGAACCTATATACATGGCATAGCTGTTGTCACAAGCGAGGCATACAAAAAGGAGGGGGTTGACGAAGATACCACTACCAGAAATGTTAAATGGCTTGCCAAGGGGCTACATGAGGATATAACAGCTATTAATGTAGGAAAAATGTTGCACAGGATGACCTGTGCCCGTGTACCTAATGTCAAGGTAAAAGACCTGATTGATATGGCCAAAGATAGAAATAGCGGGCTTTCTGCTGTAGTGGCAAAGGATAATACCAAGCCTTACGTATTTATTATAGACGAAATTAACAGGGGCAATATTTCCAAGATTTTCGGGGAACTGATAACCTTGCTGGAAGATACGAAACGGTCAGGCATGAGGGAGGCGTTATCGGTTTCTCTGCCTTATTCAGATGAATCCTTCAGCGTACCTGCCAATGTCTATATTGTGGGCACTATGAACACGGCAGATCGTTCTATAGCTATGATGGATACTGCCCTGCGGAGAAGGTTCAGGTTTATAGAAATGCTGCCTGAGCCGGATGTATTGCAAAAAATACATGCTGATAAGGTGGGGAACATCGACATACCTGCCATATTGCAAACCATAAATGAGCGGATAACCTACTTGTTTGACCGGGAGCACACCATAGGCCATGCTTTTTTTACAGGTTTGCAAGGCGATGATGCCAATATAAAAAAGCTGGGGGAGATATTTGAGAAATCTGTTATTCCGTTATTGCAAGAGTATTTTTATGAGGATTATCACAAAATACAGCTGGTGCTTGGGGATAATGCGAAAAGCTCGGATGAGTATAAGTTTATTATAGAGGAAAATAAAAAAGTGGATAAGGTGTTCCGAGGAAATATAGATGATTTGGATATGCCTGATAAAATTTATCGTATAAATAAAGATGCTTTTTATAAGGAAAACAGTTATTTGGAGATTATAAAAGCGGTGGAGTAATGAGTAATCTGTTTGAGGTAAGGGAATTTGACATCATCATGGGTAATGAGGCATATAAGCATGATGAACGTTACAGATATTTGCCGTCAGCACAGTTTGCCAAGCTAGTGCGATTTGTGCAGAATTTTTCAGGCGAGGATGCTAGTAGTGATGTATTGAATTTTTTGCAGTTGGGCTATAGCCGTCATGTGGGGCAGACTGTCAGGGTTAAAAATTATGTGGGGCTGATTCAGGTTGATAATGCTTTGCAGTTGCAGGTTTATCCAAAGATTAGCTTCGGTGATGAGGATGATACGGGCTACCTGTGCACGAAAAAAATATTCATGAAGATGCTTTGCAGCATGAAAGATTTTCCCAGCAAGGTTTTTAGCAGTGCTTCCTTGAAGGTGGAGCGCATGAGCATTTTTGAGCTATTTATCAGCATGTATATACGCGATGTGCGCCAGCTTGTCAGGTATGGCATCAAGTCAGGCTATGTGGCGGAGGAAGGAAATCTTCGCTACTATAAGGGCAAGCTGAAGGTAAGCCAGCACATAAAAGAAAATATCGCTCATAGGGAAAGATTTTATCTTGCCTATGATGAGTTTTGTCCGGATTGTGCCGAGAATGCCCTAGTGAAGGCAACCCTGCAATTATTGCAGAAAATAACTACCAGTGCAGAAAGTGCCAGAGAAATCAGGCAGCTGCTGTTGCACTTTGAAATGGTGCATGCATCGGTGAATTATGCAGGTGATTTTGCTAAGGCCGTGATAACGAGAGCAAATAAACATTATCAGGGTCTTCTGCAATGGTCGGCATTCTTTTTGTATGGCAGAAGCTTTACTGTATTTGCTGGTGGAGATATAGCAAGATCGTTGCTTTTTCCCATGGAAACTGTCTATGAACGCTATGTGGCAAATGAGATGAGGAAGATAATGGGGGATGCCTGGGAAATTGCAGTACAGAAAACAACACGCTATTTATTCACAAAACCTAGTAAGAAGTTTGCCCTGCGACCTGATATTATCCTGAAAAAGAGAGGTGGCTGTCCGCGAACTGTAGTTATGGACACAAAATGGAAGCATTTGAGTAATGATGCAGGAAGCAGTTATGGTATCTCCCAGTCAGATATGTATCAGATGTATGCTTATTCAAAGAAGTTTGATGCTCCGGATATATGGCTCTTATACCCTATGGCAGATGAGTTCAGGGCTTGCAATGATCTGGATATTAAGTTTGACAGTGGTGACGGCACGGTAGTGCATGTGTATTTTGTGGATGTGGCTAAGATAAAACCCAGCTTGAGCAGGTTGAAGGAAAAGTTGGAGAGTGGGTGGTAGTGCAACGTTTCTTGCACTTTTTTGCTTTCAGGTGCAATAATGTTACAAAATTTCAAAATTTACGCCGGGGGTATTGGCAAAATGCTCAAAAAGTTGCATAATAAAAATGCCGACATTATTTGGGCTGAAGGTGATTTGCATGGAGTACAGGCTGGTGCACAACTGCATAAAGGTCAGAGATCTGGCAAGGTCGCTGAATTTTTATGCCAGGGCGCTGCATCTCCATGAGAAGCGGCGTGTGCAGTGCGGCCAGGTGACGCTGGTGTATCTGGGGGATGAGGCAGGCTCGGAGCATGAGCTGGAGCTGAATTATCGCCCGGAGCATGGTGATTGCAGCTATGAGCTGGGAGAAAATGCCACTCATTTTGCCTTCGTGGCCGATGATTATGAGTCGGCTCTGGCAGAGCACAGGGCTATGGGCTGCGTGCTGCTGGAAAATGAAGCAAATAATATTTATTTTATCAAGGACCCGGATGGCTACATCATAGAAATCATGCCAAAGGGACATTTTTCCATGACAGAGAGGGGAAAGTTTGATGAGGATTAATGAGGAAAAGTTAAAAGGGATTATTGAGGAGCTGACTCTGGACAAGGAACAGCTGAATGAGATTGCCAGCGCACTGCGCTTTGACATGGAGCTGGCGCTCAGGGGCGAGGAAGCAAGCATGCCAATGCTCTGCTCCTACATCGGCATGCCAAACGGTCAGGAAAAAGGTGAGTTCCTGGCACTGGACTTCGGCGGCACCAACCTTCGTGCCGAGCTGGTAAGCCTCAAGGGCGATTGCCAGTATGAGATTGTCAAGATGGTGGCAAAGCCATTGGTGACAGAGGAATACAACCTGATTAATGGCTCTGCTTCCGCCGAGCAGGTGTTTGACTTTATTGCTGATATGTTTGCCGAGCTTCTGGCTGGTGCTGAGAAAAAGACCTATTATCTTGGTCATACCTTCTCCTTCCCTTCCAAGCAGACCGATATCTACAATGCCCGCCTGATTGTCTGGACCAAGGAGTTTGCGATTCCTGGCGTTGAGGGTGAGGTAGTAAATGACCTGCTGCAGGCTGCCCTTAACAGGAAGGGACTGGAAAATGTCAAGGTGGTGGCTGTTATCAATGACACCGTGGCTGAGCTCCTGACTGCCGGTTATCAGTATCCTGATACCCAGATTGGCTGCATCTACGCTACCGGCAGCAACAACTGCTATATGGAGCGCACTTCTGCTACTGACCGTCCAGCCGCCATCATCAACATGGAGTCCGGCAGCTTCAACAAGCTGGTACCGAGCCAGTGGGACAACCAGCTGGATGCAGAGTCCGAGCGTCCTGGCAATCAGCGCCTTGAGAAGATGGTTTCCGGCCGTTACATGGGCGAGCTTTTGAGCCTCACCGTGCAGGCAGTGATGGATTTGCCTGAGCGTCCTGATTTCAACGCCATTGACATGTCCGGCATTATGTCCGATACCTCTGCTACTGCCGCTGATGCCGCCAAGATTATCAGCGCCAAGGTTGGCGAGCTGCAGCCTGGCGAGGCGGCATATATCCGCGACCTGACCGAGACTATTGCCATCCGCTCCGCCCGCATCGTGGCAGCCTGCTTCGCAGGTATCCTGTGGCATCTGTCCGGCTCCGGCAAGATTGCTGAGCAGCACATTGCCATCGATGGCTCCGTATATGAGCACATGCCTCATATCAAGGAAAGCCTGAACAAGGGACTGTCCGAGCTTCTGGGCGAGGAGGCAGCCGCTGTTACTCCTATGCTCCTGAAGGACGGCTCCGGCCTGGGGGCAGCCATCGCGGCAGCTGTAGCCAGCAAGGATTTGTAAGAATTCGCAATTAGTTGCAAGTAACTACCATTAGCTATAATTAGCTATAGTTAGCTGAAAGTTTCTGCCCATAGGCACAAGCCATCGGTTTTGCCTGTGGGCAGTTTTTATTTAAAAAACTCACTCCTATACAATATGTAAGAAAATGAATTAATACAGCAATAATGCCCCAATCAATAAGCAAAAATTGGCGTTAATTTATTGCCGCCAAAAAACATAAATTTATACTAGTATAAAATAATTTTATAGCTTTAAGGGGTTGCCAAAATTTATATTTATGACTATAATCTAATGCAGAATTGAGAAATGCGCTATTATAGTCAAGAATTGTTATAGGAGTGTTGTGAAAAATGGGTAAGAGACCGCATGTTGTTATTATCGGTGC
>JBJDWY010000117.1:0-1886 GCA_051866255.1 Anaerovibrio sp.
GCCTGCCCATGTCCATGCGGAGCAGAGGCATTTCAAAGGTCTTGGCTGCTGCCTTTGCCGTCAGGGACTTGCCGCACCCCGGCATACCTGCAATCAATACCCCCTTGGGGATATTAACACCAAAATTTTCCGCGTCCTCAATATTCTGGAAAATATAATTCTTGTCCGCCAGCCATTCCTTCAGGTTTTCCAGTCCGCCTATGTCTGCCAGCTTCTCCTTTGCCTGTACCATCTCCAGAATGCCTGATTTCTTAATCATCTGCTGCTTCTGCTTTACAATCATCGGTATATCAGAGGCATCCAGCGCACCATCATTGGCAATAGCCAGCGTCAGGATATTTTCCACCTCTGTAACAGACAGGCCGGCAAGAAGCATCTGCAACCTGAACATCAGTGCATCAGCCGGTACATTCACGTCATTCTCAAGGCAGATGCTGGTTATCTTCTCACGCAAATCTTCCTTGCTGAGATAATCAGGCTCCATAATCGTTATATAGGCCTCCAGCTCCTTTGGTATGCGCCCCAGGGGAGCGATCATCACAATCATGCAGTCAATACTGCCGTTATTGATTTGCTGGGCAATATACTTCAGCCTTGAGATTACCTCCGGCGTTTCCAGATAATACTGCACCTCCCGCAAAATCACAATATGGTTGTTCAGGGAGTCCTCTATATCAGACAGCATATAATCCAATGTTTCAGGCAATGTGCCAGCCCTGACACTATCCAGCGTTCTCGTATCACGGGTGCTCCATTCCACTGCCCCACGGACACACCATTCCACTGCCTCCATGTTTCTGCGCCTGCTCATCTCAGCCAGCTCATCAACAATCCTGTCATCCTCCCAGGTATCCACATACACCATCGGAATACCTGCATCCATATATTTCTCCAGCTTATTGATAAATTCGCTCATCACAATCCTCCTAAAAAAATTACAACACAACCTGCATTGCTATATAGTACATCCTAGAATACTGCATAACACAATTTACAATGCCGTGTGACATGCAGAACGCTGTTTCAGGTAAGCCAGCACATCATCCAAGGCACTATTTACTTCCGCAGTGGCACGGCAAATATTGGCTGCATGGTCAATGCCATCTGAACTTTCCTGCTGCATTTCACTTCCCTCATCCTGTTCCTTTACTGCCTCAGCAATGGCATCCCCCTTGTTTTTTAAGATAAACTGCAGCTCCTGAATGGCTGCTTCTATCTTCCGTGCAACCGCCTGCCGTTCCTCATCAGTTTGGCACTCAGCCATGGCAGCTTCTGCTTCGTGGCGGACTATATCCGCAATGCCGTCCAAACTATTTTTCTTTTCTGGTGCATCATCTTCCTTATGCACACCTTCTTCCTCCCGCTCCATTTCCTCCAGCAATTCCCTGAACAGGGTTCCTGCAAAAAAGACTGCGGCACCGCCTAAAGCGTATGCCATACCATTTTTCCAATCATCCATGCTTATTACCGCCTTTCCTAACACTAAAGTCGTCCATAAGCTGATTGTACAACAAAACTGTCCTCAAAAGGTTGCCTGCCATGCTACCTTTTAAAAATTTTCAACTATTTTAGTATCATTATCACACTATAATACATTCTACAAAGAAGCTGAAAATCCTGCTAAAATCAAAAAAAGACCTCGCAATACATTTTACGAAGTCTTAAAAGATACATGTATGAAGATAAATTAGTCCGTCATTGAGAAGTTTTGTTGCTGGTTAGAGGGGGCAAACCACGTTCATGAAGCTGTATGTTTACCTCATCTACATCATAAATTCCTTCCTCAATAAAGAACTTTACAACCAAGTCACGCAGTTGTGATGGTGAGAATGTATAACCAGCACGTTCAAGCAAATCCTCAGCCTCATCAGCAGTTAGTTTCATAG